>DATETD010000328.1:0-3332 GCA_035283885.1 Rhodocyclaceae bacterium | reverse complement strand
AAAGTCGGCAGGAACGATCCCTGCCCATGCGGTAGCGGCAAGAAATACAAGAAATGCCATGGCGTCAACTAGAACATCGCCGGCACGACGGACGAGGCGGCTCGAACCGCTCGTCGGCTCGCGTCGATGGAATAATCGATTTTTCTGCATTCTCCCCACTTTCACCCAAGCGCCACGATGACCTCCGCTCAAACTTCCTTTGTCTGGGACGACCCCCTATTACTCGACGATCAACTCGACGAAAGCGAGCGCATGGTGCGCGATGCGGCGCGCGCGTATTGTCAGGACAAACTCGCGCCGCGCGTGCAAATGGCGTTTCGCCACGAAAGCACCGATCCGGCGATTTTTCGCGAAATGGGCGCACTCGGCCTGCTCGGCGCGACCTTGCCGACGGAATACGGCGGCGCGGGCCTGAATTATGTCAGCTACGGTCTGATCGCGCGCGAGGTCGAGCGCGTCGATTCGGGTTATCGCTCGATGATGAGCGTGCAAAGCTCGCTGGTCATGCTGCCGATCTACGAATTCGGCGCCGAGGCGCAGCGACAGAAATACCTACCCAAGCTCGCGCGCGGCGAATGGATCGGCTGTTTCGGCCTGACCGAGCCCGACCACGGCTCCGATCCGGGTTCGATGATGACGCGCGCACGCAAGGTCGACGGCGGCTTTCGGCTTTCGGGCGCGAAGATGTGGATCACCAATGCGCCGATCGCCGATGTGTTCGTGGTCTGGGCCAAAAACGACGCCGGCAAGATTCGCGGCTATCTGCTCGAAAAAGGCATGGCCGGACTCGGTACGCCGGTCATTCACGGCAAAATCGGCTTACGCGCATCGATCACCGGCGAAATCGTCATGGACGAGGTGTTCGTCCCCGACGAAAACGAGTTGCCGGGCGCGTTCGGCTTGAAAGGGCCGTTCGCCTGTCTCGATGCGGCGCGTTACGGCATTTCGTGGGGCGCGCTCGGCGCGGCCGAGGATTGCTGGTTGCGTGCGCGACGCTATGTCATGGAGCGTAAGCAGTTCGGTCGCCCGCTCGCGGCGAATCAATTGATCCAGAAAAAGCTCGCCGATATGCAAACCGAAATCTGCCTCGGACTGCAAGGCTGCTTGCGCCTGGGGCGGCTCAAAGACCAAGGCCGCGCCGCGCCCGAAATCACCTCGATCATGAAGCGCAACAGTTGCGGCAAGGCGCTGGAGATTGCACGCGTCGCGCGCGATATGCACGGCGGCAACGGCATCGCCGACGAATACGGCGTCGCGCGCCATCTGGTGAATCTGGAGGTCGTGAACACCTACGAAGGCACGCACGATATTCATGCGCTGATCCTCGGACGCGGCCAGACCGGAATACCGGCGTTTTGCAATTGACTTAAAAACCTGTCCACGAAACGCACGAAAGGCACGAAAGGCACGAACAAAACCATGGGATGCACTAGGAACTCACCCACCCGTCGGGTGAGAGCCAAAAGGCGGACATGCTTTTGATTCTTTTCGTGCTTTTCGTGTTTTTCGTGGACATCGGTTTTTTTTAGGATAATCCGTCCATGGAAGACTTCTTGCGCGCCGCCGACGGCTTCGATTTGAAACTCAATTTGCAGCGCGCCTTGCGTCTGCGTTGGGGGGTGCTGGCCTTGCAGTCGCTAGCCGTCGCGTCAGCGCCGACTTTCTTTGGGCTAACGCTGCCATGGCTGCCCTTGCTGCTAACCTTGGCGCTGAGTTTGGGCTTCAATGCGATTACGCATCAGCGCTTGCAGAAAGACATCCCGGTCGATGCCGGCGAATTATTCGGCCAAATCGCCGTCGATATGATCTTGCTGGCGGTTTTCCTGCATTTCAGCGGCGGCGTCGCCAATCCGCTGAGCTTGTTCATACTCATGTCGGTCGTCGTCGGCGCGCTGTCCTTGCCGATGAATCTGGCCTTGGCCGCAGCAGGCGTCGCCGGCGTGCTATTTTTATCGATTGCCTGGCTGTCGGCGACGCCCAAAGCTGCCGACGTCGCAAGCCTAGCTCAATTTCATACGCTGATCGGGTTTATCGCCGCAGTGACGGCGCTTTGCATGCTGACTTGGTTCATCGTGCGCACGATCCATACCAACCGCGAGCGCGATATCCGTTTGGTCGTAGGCCGCGAAAAAACCTTGCGCGACGAGCGCTTGATCGCCTTGAGCAAGCTCGCGGCGCATGCCGACCACGAATTGCACGAACCGCTCGCGGCGATTGCGGCGATTATCGACGAGCTGGAGCAGGAAGTATTTCTCAACGCCGAAGTCCATGCCGATCTCGCCCTGGTGCGTCGGCAATTGCATCTTTGCCACGATATCGTCGGCGATCTTGCGCGCGAAGCCGGCGCCTTGCATGCCGAAGAGCGCGGCGGCGAAAACGGCATCGAGATCGCGCCGTGGCTGCAAGCCGCAGTGCAACGCTGGCTAGGCGCGCGTCCCAACGTCGAAGTGCGCATCAGTCTGCCCAAATGCCTGATGGACGAAAACGCCGTTTCGCCGCCCATCGCCAAGCCCGCCGTGCTCGAACGCGCATTGACCAGCTTGCTCAACAATGCGGCGGACAACAGCGAGGCCGAAATCCGGCTGAGTCTGCACTGGGACGAAGAGCGCTTAGTTATCGCCATCCACGACAGCGGCCCCGGCTTCCCGAGCGAAAATCTGCATCACGGCGGCCATGCGCCGCGCTTCATGCGCCGCCGCGGCGAAGGCAACCGCATGCTGACGGCCTTTTCGCTGATCCGCCAACTCGGCGGCAAAGTGGTGCTCGACAATCCCTTAGAGGGCGGCGGTCGCGTCAGCATCGAACTGCCGCGATGACTTTTGCAAGTAACGCCAATGCAAAACTCCCATCGCCGCTGCGTTTCGCCTTATACTGAATGAAAGTGGCGCACGCCATGTCTGCGGCAAAGCAAACGCCGATTTCACCCAAAGAACCGATATGTCGTTACCGTTTTTCGATCACCCTATCCTGAATTCCCCGTATCAGCTCCCTTTACGCCACTGGGAGTTGGACACCGCCGGACAACCCACACAGCGAATTCTGGAGACACGCCGCCGCGCCGAGTTCATCACCCCGATTCCAAAGCCGAAGAAGCAAAAGAATGCGCCCACGCAAAGAGTCCTTGTCTTCGACGAGGGTAAAGGCTTATCCAGCCAAACGCAACAGTACGACCCCACCTCGATCATTAACGAAGTGCGGAGTTGCGTTGACACATGGCGCACGCTCCCTCCAGACCGATGGCAGGTAACCCCCGAAACAGCGCGCATGCTCCAGTACTGGCGTCATCACGGGTTCAATGCGATTCGCCCCTTCGTTGGTCGTCGAAATCAAAG
>DATETD010000327.1:0-16307 GCA_035283885.1 Rhodocyclaceae bacterium | reverse complement strand
TATGCGGCGTATGACAGAAT
The DNA here is from genome assembly GCA_035283885.1 of Rhodocyclaceae bacterium. Lineage (GTDB taxonomy): Bacteria > Pseudomonadota > Gammaproteobacteria > Burkholderiales > Rhodocyclaceae > DATETD01. The sequence goes on along the minus strand of DATETD010000327.1, from coordinate 16,287 downwards.
GCACAGATTTCCGACTCCGTCGTCGATTTGACGGCGTTGGCGTATAAGGCGTTGTCCGCTTCGCGGTGCTGTCCGCTGGTCGACAGGTTATGCTTGGTCTCGGCAATTTTCGACACTCGTGTCGCCAGCGCCGAGTTCGACAACAGTCCGAACAGCAACGCGACCATCGCCGCAACCATAGCCAATGCGAATCGCCTAATTTCCTTATCGCTAATTGATAAATAAATCACTTCCAAACCCTAAAAGAGTGAATTATGGAGGGTTCGTGCAATTTTCGCTCGAATCTCGCATCCAACTACGCCCCGAAGAACCGTTCCCAGGAGCGCCTTTCGAGCCGCAACTGCCTTCGGACCAACTTCCGCTTGCGGCGAAAGTTTTTACCTTATTGATGGCGTTCATATAATAGGGCGGTCGATTGTATACCGCCGTCGTGCCGTTTCTCACCTGAGTGCCACCGGCCAAACCGACCTCCGCGCCGACATCGTTCAGATTCACCAATAGTGCCTTGTTCTTCCAGCCATGCGGCACGGCGACATGACACCAATTGCATCGCATCTTGCCGATCTTATCCGCATGATATGAGTGAAGATTGCTGTCCTTGCTGCCGCCGAAGCCGCTGCTCCCTCCGCCTCTGGTCGCATACAGGGTATAGCTATGGCATTTAAAGCACAGTCCGGTGCTTTCCTGTCCGCTTCCCGTCGAGGTATCCCACGCACCCTTGAGAATAAACGGATTCTCCGAACCATGCGGTCCCCAGGGTCTGCCGGTATTGGGAATTGCCGTTCCCGTTCCCGTGCCGCTGCCATGGCAGTCGGAACAATACATCGTCTGATAACCCACATTCCTCCAAGGATTACTCCAGTTATTCACAGAGAGATTGCGTTTCGTTGCCGTACGACCGGTAGATCGCATCACCGGATGCCAAGAGCGATGGTTGTTGGTGATATAGCCGACGGCGCCTGCAACATCCCCTTTATCCAAAGGCTCGTCGGCATGGCTATCCGGCGCCTGGAATTCCCGCGCCTGATCGGTGTATTTGGTCAGCCCATTCGTGCCGCTCGCGGTCAAGCCTTTACGGCTTGCCGAGAGTCTAAGATCCGGCGGCGTCGCGCCATAGCCGTAGGAAGAATGGCACTTCATACAGACCTGATATTCACGTGTCACGAACGCATGGGTGTCCATCGTGGCGTTATTCAAGCCGGTCGTCAGCGCAGCCGGATCGTCGGCCACCGTAGCGCTGCCTGGATCGCCACGCCGTACCGTGTAATTGGTCGGCCCATTCATAAAACTCTCACTGGTGTAAATCGGCTCCACCCCCCATATTCCTCTCAACACGCCCGACGCCACATTAGTATGCTTATAGCCTGTCGTGTCGGTATGCTTGTGGGTCGCGGTGGCAGCAGGCGCGCCGTTCAAGGCGCCCGCTGCGCCATAAAACACATTGAACTTCACCACGCGATGCGGATTATGGCAATCGGTGCATTCCACATGACGATTCGTCGCTGTGGTTCCGAGCAAGGCGCGCGACTCGACGAAATCGGCGCCGCATTTATTGCTCGTCCCCGAACAATCCGAACCGGTGGTGCCCGTGCCGCCGGGATAGCCGTCGTTGAAATTGCCGCCGATATCGTGCTTTTCGGTTCCGGCGTCCTGATCGGTCGCAGTGATCGGCATGCGATAACCGTTGGTTATATTGAAGTCGTCGCGGATATTCGGCACCCCGGTCGAACTGGAAAGGATGCTGCCCGCCGCATCGCGATGGCATTGGTAACAGGTTTCCTCCAAGGCCGAACTGCCGCCGGCCTTGAAGCCGCCCGCCGACAGCGCACTGCCCGGCGTCGCATCCGTGCCTTCGCGCAACAAGCGGCGCGAACCGGTGACGGTATGGGTGTCGTGACAGTTCAAACACGCCGCTTTCCATACCGGAATGTTCGCTGGGAATTCGCGCGTCTCGCCGGAGCTGCCGGTTCCCGAGCGATACGTTTGCGTCGCTACTTGGTTATTGGCATGCACCGAATACGCCCAAGTATTGCCGTCGCCTTGCATTCCTTTATCGTGACACGCCAGGCAGATGATGTCGTTGGTCGAGCTATAGGCATTGGTCGGTTGGGCTTTCTGGAAACGATTGCCGCGCAAGAATTTGATATTGTGCTCCGCCGTCAAATCGGTTTCCTTGATATGCGGGTCGTGGCAGGTGGTGCATTGCACCTGGCCGGCGCTGCTGTCGCCCGTCGGCTCCAGCGGCAAGGTCGGCCGGTATTTGGTCCCATTCACTATGCCGCGTCGCCCAAACACCGTGCCCCATTGCTGGTTGCCGTCGGGAGTGCGCATTTCGCCGTCGCGCGCCGCCAAGGTGCTGTCGTAGGTGATCGAGATCGGATGGTCGTTGGTCAAATCGAGGTTGGTCGTTCCGCCGAGGTTGCGCGTATAGCCGGTCGTCACGCCGGTCGCCGCCCCCGCCGCGCCGCCCGGCGTCTGACTTGGTATCTGACCAGTCGGCATTTTCGTCGCCGTGCTGTTGTTCACCGAAATCACTTCGGCCTCCGCCGAATAGGAGATTCCGCGCAACACGCGCACGCTGCCCAAGGCCATCGCGCCGTCGTGGCACGACAAGCATAGTTTGGAGCTACCTAGAGGCTGGCGGCTGGAGGTTTGGGTAATTTGCGCATCCAACGAGTTCGAGGTATAAGGCACATAGGTCTTCGCCGCCAAGGTCTTGTTCCATAAGGGTGTATTGCCGGCGTCGGGGTTATGCGGCGTATGACAGAATGCACAGATTTCCGACTCCGTCGTCGATTTGACGGCGTTGGCGTATAAGGCGTTGTCCGCTTCGCGGTGCTGTCCGCTGGTCGACAGGTTATGCTTGGTCTCGGCAATTTTCGACACCCGTGTCGCCAGCGCCGAGTTTCCCATCAGCAGCAATATCATCGCCAGCACAACAAACACAGACTGTTTAGTCCGCATCATTGTCCGCATCCCCTCCCAAGAATTGAAACACCTGCACGCGGCTGTTCATCATATCCGCCACAAATACCCGGTTGCGCACGTCCACCCATACGCCCGCAGGTAGATGAAACTGCCCCGGCGCATCGCCGACGCCGCCGATCGGCATCAAAAACTCGCCGCGGCGATTGAAGATCAATAAATGGTCGAAATACGCTTCGACGACATAGATATTGCGTCCGCCGTCCGCCGCCACGCCTTTGGGCCGAGTGAAATCGCCGATCGCCATGCCGCGCTTGCCGACGGTCCCCTGATACGTTCCGCTATCGAGCGCCAGCACCTGCACGCGCGCATTCATGGTGTCGGTCACATACAGACGATTGTGACGTATGGCGATATGCGTAGGAAAGTTGAATTGCCCCGGCCCATCGCCCAACTCGCCGATCTCGTCAAGCAATTTTCCTTCCAGATCGAAAATCTTGATCTTGTGTGCGGTGGTGTCGGCCACATAGATCGTCTTGCGCAACGCATCGTAAGCGACGCCGTTCGGACGCGCCAACTGTCCTTTGCCGATGCTTTCCAATGGATTACCCGCGCGATCGAGGCGCGCCACCAAGCCCAGATCGGCATCCGCGACGAAGACCTGGCCCTCCGGTCCCAGTGCAATCCCCACCGGGCTGATAAATGAGGTCAGACCTTCGGCTTTATCCCAGGTCAGCAACTCGGGCGTAATTTCGTCGAAGACGAAAACCTGACCGCGCCCGATATCGGTCACCAGAATCCGTCCGGATTCGTCCACCACTCCGGCCTGCGGTCGATCCAACACGATCGGGGGGGCTTCGCCCGACACCAGATCGAAAAACCACAAGGCCGCCCGTTTCAGCGATTTCTCGCTCGACTTGGGCTGAATGAAATTGTTCTCGCCGGTCAATTGACCGACATAAAAATAACGCGGAATTTCATGGTCGGATGCGGAAGGCCACATCAGACGCCATGTATTGCGGCTCGCATCCAAGCCCATGGTGAATTGCGGCTTCTCGCGCACGCCGGCGCACGCGCTCACCATCAGACTCAGAACCATCCAGCCAAAACCACGCAATAGCCGCATCCTCCACCTTCCTCCAACAGAAAAAAATCGGACGCCTACCAGCGACCCGGTCCGCCGGTTTCATGGCCGCCGTAAATACCGGTTTGCAAACCGCGCTTGCCCGAATGGCATAGATCGCAACGATCCGGCGCCCAGGCGATGTCGCCGTTATGGCACGCGCCGCAGAACCGCCCTTCGGCGATTTCCGACATTTTGAAATCGTTGGCGCCGACGCGCATCTTGAAGCCCAATTCGTAGTGACACACTTTACAGCGGAAGCGAATGCGATGAAACCAATGCGGGAACACTACGGGGCGCACTCCTTCCTTTTCCGAGCGACGATTCAACACCACATCGGCGTATTCCGCCTGCACTGCGGCGATTTCGCCCAAGCTAAGAGCCAGCAACATACACGCGAGCGCACGTCGTTTCATCGTTTTACTTGGGCGGCACAGCGCCCGCCGGAATCATAATCGGCAGCGAAGGTTTGGGATCGCCCGCCGCGCCGGCGGCGCGGCGCACGCTATGACAACGAAAACACTCGGTTAACGGAAACGACACCGCGCCATGGCAAACCCCGCACTGCTCGCCATTCAAAATAGCCAACATGGACAGTTTGTTCGCCCCGGCTTCGGGCTTGAACAGGTGGTCGTGGCAATTCGCGCAATCCAGCCACAAGGTATGCTGACGATGCGGAAACTTGACGATAGGCATGCCGCCCTTGAGATTGAGCAGCACATCGGTCTCGTACAACCGGATTTTGGTGTCGGGCTTGATATTGGCGCGAGGGTTGATTTCGCCTTTTTCCAACGACTGCACCCAGCGCACCATATTGCCGGCATTGTCCGGCGTCAACTTCGACAGCGCATCCCCCGGTTCCTGCAACTCCTTAACGCCAGGGCCGCGAGGATCGTGCACACCGTCTTTTTTCAAACGCAACCATTCCTCGGCGGCGACCGGCGTCGCCGAGGATGCCAACCATAGCGCAAGGAAAAGGAATTTAACCGGGGATATAAATTCCCGCATTGCGGATCGCACGCACCAACTCCGCTGTGGAATCTTCCAGCAATTTGACTGCATCCGCGTAATCCTTCTTAGCCGCAGCGGCCTCCGCCTGATTACGCAATTCATTGGCTTTACCCACATAGCTCTTGATCATGCCGTCTTCGGCTTTAGCTCCATCGACCAGCACTTTGATCAACATTTGGTGCGTATTGTTCCGGTCGATTTCGTAGTGATACTCTTCTTCCTTATTGGCGAAGTTAAGCGACCGCACCAAGGTATCGCCGCTGCGCAGACTGCTCACCCCCGCTTTAGCCACCAAGTAGGCGCGATCCAATTCGTCGCGCCCTTCCTTGAATTTGCCCGCTTTGGCCAGTTTATCCGCCTCGGCGACCGACTTCTCGATCTGCGCCACCGTTTCGGTCACGCCCTTAGCCGATTTCTCGCTCGAAACACGCTTGTAAGCGCCCAACAGCGCATTCACGCTATCGAGCCGCATCTTATAGTCGTTCTCCAACTTTTTGGCGCGGACTTCCTCGGGGGCGGCGAAACGCACCGCATCGAAAAAGGTCGCGCGCACTTCGGTCAACAACGCCGAAGCCTTGGCCAAGTCGCCGGACTCCAGCGCCGCCTTGGCGGTTTTATACACTTCGCGCGCTTTCTCGCGGCGACTCAAGGCCTCCGGCGCTTTGCTCGCCTCGATCTGGCGCGCCGCCGACGAGCTTTCGAGCAATTTACCGACCGACTCCATATTGAAAGTCAGTTGATCCTTGTCGACTTTATTGCCCGCCAAACGCAATGCGGCGCTATCTTGCGCCGGCGCTGCGGGCGCAGCCGTCTGGGCGGTCGCCACCGTACAGGCGGCGACCAACAGCGCGAAAATTAACGGTTTTTTCATGCGAATATCTCCCTGAATTTACTTGGTCGCCGTCGCTTGGACGGGGCGGAACTCTTTCTTTTTGGAATGACACAACCGGCATTCCGACACCGGGAACGCCACCTTGCCGTGACATACGCCGCATTTTTCGCCCAATAGAATCGCCGCCATACTGATGGCGTTAGCGCCTTTCTGCGGCACGAAAATCGCCGGGTGGCAGTTCGAGCAATCCAACCATTCGGTATGCTGCTTATGCGGATAAACTACATCGGGCATCGAGCCTTTCACTTCGCGCACGATATTCAGATCCATAACCACCGGCGCGGCAGTCGGATCGTTTCTATCCCAGCGCGGCACGATCTTTTTCTGATCGATCGACTGCACCCAATTCACGCGATTGCCCGCGAAACTCTTGGGCATCGGGCCGTAAGCCGACAACGGCGGCATCAAAGCGTGCGTACCGTCGTTGGCGGGATCGTGAATACCGTCTTCGGGCGGCGGCGGATTGCGTTTGTTGGCCGGCTTCAACAGTCGGTTAAAGGTATTGACTTCGGCCGCCGAAGCGCCTGTCGTGTTGCTGCTGGGGTCGACCGCAGCCGCTTTAGCTCCGTCGGCAGCGGGCTTTGCGCTTTGCGCCGAGGCGGCGATAGGCAAAAGCATCAGAAGCGCGGAAACGAATAGAGATTTACGTAGTGTCATGGCTTCGCCTCCTTATTTCTTTTGAGCAGCGGGTTGCGCCAGCTTTTGAATCGTGCTCTCGTGCACCTGCGTCGGCGTCCCCGGCTTGCCTGAATGACACAGATTGCAGTTTTCCACCGACCAGGCGATCTCGCCGTTATGGCAAGCCCCGCAGAACTGCCCATCGATGATCTTCACCATATTGATCTCGTTGCCGCCCGCCTTGAACTTGAAGCCCAGATCGGCATGACAGACCTTGCAGCGAAAACGGATACGATGGAACCAATGCGGGAAAATCGCCGGGCGCATGCCTGCGCCATCCGAATAGTTATTGATGACGATGTCTCCATACTCGGCGCGAGCATCGGGAATATCGACGAACATGACAGCCATCACCGCCATCAGACACGCCATCAGCGCGCCTTTCCAGCAATTTATCATTTTCATTTCACAGGTTCCTCGGAATACGAAAAAGGGCGGATTTTAACACTTGCCACCCCAACAATGACCATAACTCAGAAGCCGCCAAACTCCCGACTCATGGAACCGGCGACTGAAGCATTTTTCTTGCCATTCTGCTCGACCACGGCGATGCTCGCTCGAAACGCCAAACGACCCAGCCGATAATTCACATTCTGCAGCAAAGAAAAGCTTTCTTGCCGATTGGCGCTCGATCCGACGCCTACGCCGCTAAGTTGTTGATTCGACTCGCTGGTAGTGAACATAAAGTTCGCATCGTAAAACAGGAACGGGATACTGAAAGGACTGCGATGGCTATAGCCGACACTGACGCTTCCCGTCAAATTGCTCGGTTGCACCGTCAACCTGAGGCCATTCAAATCCTGAGCCGTCGGTTTCTTCGGCGATAAATCTTGCGACCAACTCATATTGCCGCTCACCACCAGCGCCGCCCGCCCGGTAATCTGATATTTACCATTCCCCGTCCATGTTGCAGATCTCATATGATTTTGCGCATTCCGACCGAAACTCATTGAATCGCTTGCGTTTACGCTCATGCTACCCGACAATTCTTCGCTCACGTTCAGTCGCCAGGATGCGCCCGCCGTGTTGCCGAAGCTGGTGTTCGATCCCGCCGAACTATTGCTCTGCGATAGGCTTTGACTGGCGTTGAGATTCAGTACATCCGCTGCGCCGAGCATCACGACTCGACTCAAACTGTGCTGCGCCGATAGCGACGTGCCGACCGAACTCTGATTCGTCTTACCGCCTTGCGACAAACTATGCGAAAAACCTCCACCGCCCCCCCAACCGTAATTGAAATTCCCAAAGCTGAGAGGATCTCCCGAATACGAGAGAGAAAGGTTATCGCTTAGGGTAAAAAGCTGGCTATTCTTCGATTGCGTAGAGGACATCATCGCCCCCCCCGACGCCCCCATATTCTTGTTGATACGGTAATTGGCCGAGACGAATCCATTCAGATTCTGCAACTGAGTCAGTTGCTTGTTGGCCTCGGTCTGGGTTTGTAAAAAACTGCCGCCACCGGAGAGATTCAACGGCACATCCTCGTCGGGTCGCCAAGTGAAGTTGCTGCCGACTTGAAAAATATTCGCATTGTTGGTATTCAGCTTGACGCCTTGCAACAAGGTCATCTGATTCATCACCCAGTTCGCCGTGCTGGAAAAACTTAAATCCTCATGCACGCGCCAAGAATGATTCGCACTGGCGGCAAGCAGTCGCGACTTTTGCCCCGACAAATCGGTGGTCGAATCCGAAAAAGACACATTGCCGCCCATGCTGTGCCGGCCTTCGAAAAACGACATCTCCTCTATCTCGCGACTGGCGGAAAATCCGCCATTAAACGAGTTCACCACACCTCTGGACGTTGCGCTATCGGCCTGACTGCGGTTATAGCTCGCATCGTAACTATCCCCGGATTCGCTACGGTAGCTTTGTCGCGCGCCCAACTGCATGCTACTGTTTTGCATTGCCCGCCCTTTACCCGCCGCAGCTTGGGCAATCGACTGACTGAAATTGATACTCCCTGGGTAGCGAGTGCGCGACAAATAATTTACGCTTGCAGAATAATCGAAATTATTGCTGTCGCTACGCTGCGTCTTGGTGCGCGGCGCCGAAAATACCGACTCGCTCGAAGAGTAGCCGAACCCGCCGGTCCATTGTGCGATATAAGGCGAAACGATATAACTCGATGCCCGCACATTCAAGCCATTCGATAAGCTCTGATTGCTGTTACCACTATCGGCGCCCGATAAACTAAACGACGACATCGAGTTGCCGCCCCAGCGAATCGGCGCCAATTGCCAAGTCAGCCCGCCGATTTCCGGTAGATCGTCATCGGCCTTTCCTGGCTTGGCGGTCATGCGGCGCGAAGGCTCGCCGGGCCGCACGGCCTCGAACGGTACGGGATCTTCAGGCGGCGTCAGTTCGGTATCGCTCGACGAAGCTGCGCTCGAAAGAGCACGTCCCCGCCGCGCCATCGTCTCGCCGGAAGGCGCAACGCTCAACTCCAGCGTAATCCGCAAGCGTAACGCCGACCACTCATCACGCGGCGCACGCGCTTGCGGCACAGGGCGGGGCTTACGCCCTAATATCGCACTAACGATTAAATCGCGCGCAGGTCGAGGCGAATCGCGACGATCGGAGGGCTGCGGCGCGACATCGCTCTTTTCATCGATCATTGGCTTGAGAGTCGCTACGGTCGGCATCAACTTCAACGCAGGTTCATTGCGAGCGACACGCCTTAGCTTCCTTGTTCGCGCGCCTGCGACCGCCAGTTCTGAGCTTAACTGCAAACGCAACGCAACGACGTCTACCGCCGCAGCATCTAGCGGCCTTTTGCTCTGTCCCCAAGCACCCGCCGCAATCTGTGCACTGACTACGATTATGGCTGTATGCCACACCATCGCGCCGCCACGCTTTAGCAATCTCACGCTCCGCTAGCGCTCCCTCATCGACATTCGACGAAGCAACGCCCATCCCCACAACACTCGCCGTCGCGCCAGCGCCGACTTTTACGATTTAAGCTAGTACGAAAGTCGATAGAACACATACACGGCTTTGCCGACGAAAGAAGCTTAATAAGTTAACATACCCTGAACGACCTAAGCCGGAACCGCAGACCATCGCAGATCCATAACACCATCGCACGCCGAACAGACTAGCAGACCTAAAAGCAAGCAGCCCGAACAACAAAGGGCTTGTCCGCCCTCTTCTCCCGAAGGAGAGGGATCGAGATGAGGGCAGGGTGGGTGCTTGTTTCGATGCGGACGTAACCATAGGGGCGCCCGACGCAGCACACGATGAAGTTCGACAGCGCCTACTTGGTCTCGACAGGCGGCGGAGTTTTCACTGCCGAAGCAGCGCCGGGCGCAGTGGTGGTTGCAGAAGCCGCTACCCAGCGAATTTGCGCCTTCTTACGCAAACTCGCCATAAAGTCGTCCCACGCTTTATTCTCGAGTTCGCGCTTCAATAGACCACGAGCCCTAACCTCGACTTTGTCGTAGGGTTGCAGTTTGGATGGAGCGCGATCTTCCAGGCGAAATATCCCGATCCCTTCCAGCACCTCGATCGGGTCGGCCACCACGCCGACCTTTAAACCATCCAGCTTTGCCTGCAAGGCCTCCGGAATCATTCCACGATGTAAGTAGCCCATATCGCCGCCCTCGGCGCCCGATTTATCGTCCGATTGCAATTTAGCGAAGCTCTCGAAATCGCCCCCAGCACGCAATTGCGCGACGATACGCTGCGCCTCCGCGCGCGCGCCTTCCCACTTAGCGGACGGCGAGGACGGATCGACCTTCAATAAAATCACTCGCAGGCGAAACTTCTCCGGTTCGGTAAAGACTTCCGGTTTCGCTTGATAGAACTGCTTGACGGCCTCATCGCTAGGCTCTACGACAGTGCGTATCATTTTTTTAAATGCATCCAACCGATTTTGCTTCTCAAGCTGCTGCCGCAAACCAGGAAGCAAGGCGACGCGATTCTTCTGCCATTGAGGGCTATTGGCGTATCGCGCATCGTAGCTTGCCAGCTCTTTGTCGACTTTTTCGACATCCAGCTTTACGGGAGTGCGCTCGGCTTCCCGCGCCACTAAAAACTGATCGACCAACTGATTCTTGGTCTCCTCCCTCACAACCTCCAGTTGCCCCTCCGGCACTTGACCGTGATAAAACTTTTGCCGCAACAAGGTTGCAAAGGTGGAATGAAAATCTCTTTGATACAACGGCTGATCGTCCACGTATACGAGAACGGCATCGGACACGATTGCCGTCGACTCCGCCGGCGTCGCCGCAACCGCCTTGGTTTCCTGCGAATAAACGGGAAACCAAGCTAAACCACAAGTCAAAGCCAGCCCGCAACGAACCGCACGGGATCGCACTAACGAATGAATCATAGAATCGCTCCAAAAGAAACGGGTCGGAATGACCCGACCCGTATGCTACGAACCAAACGACCGTTTGTCGATTACTTATTGTGGCAAGCTAAACAGACCGCACTTCCCGTATTGGCAATCCGCAGGAAAGTCGTATTGGTGCTATGCGGATCATGACAGCTACCGCACTCGACCATCGGCTGCCAATTGGTGACTGTTTGACCATACAAAATCATGTCGCTTTTCGTGCGAGTGGTGCCGCCCCCCGTCTCCACCCACCAAACTCGAGTGCTATTGATAGTGGTGTTTAACGGCGCAACGAAGTCGACGTCTGTGCAGCTACCTGTACTCGCCGCCGATTTGTCGGCACTACCCGTCGAAATGCCGCCACCGCAGTACTGAATGCCCACCGGGTGATCGTTGCTCAGATCTTTCCCCAAGTTAGCAACACCCGTCATCTGCCCGGCAGTTTGATTGGCGCCAGCCCAAACACCCCCCGGAAGCACCGCCCCTCCCGCCGCATATCCACCCGAACCTGGCTGGTTGATCATATTGTCCATCGCTTGAGAGCCATCGTGACACGATAAACACGCCAGAGAGATACTCCCCAAACTCACGGCGCCGTCGATGGTCGACGAATTTGCGGTCGAGTAGGTAGTAAACGTATTGCTTGCCGGAACGGCTTTATTCCAAAGGGGAGCACTGACGCTGGTGCTCGACGCGTGCGGCGTGTGACAGAAAACGCATATTTCGCTAGTACCCGTCGTCATGCGATTGCCTACCGTCTGCGTTGTGCCCAAATTGTGTTTGGTCGCCGAAATTCCCGCCACAGCCGCAGTAGACACCCCCAGAGCGAGTACTGCCGCCCCTGCCCACCGTAGCAAAGATCTTACACCTACCTTGAAGTTTGCATCATTCATAATAGTCGTCCTTTCTCTAAAATCGACGGATGCCCGCCCTTGCGTAAAGACATAAGCACCAACCGTGCCATACTCTATAGCACACCTCAACAAAAATTCAAGTCGTTGAATCTACAAAAAATAACCGGTAGCCCCTGCGCATGCCTCTTCTTAGGCCATGAGCGCAACTGGACGTTTTCTTCGTGCGAGATATTAATTTCCCAATCCAAAGAAACCCATTCCCGACATCAGGAACTCGCTAGCGCTTGACCTCAGTGCTCTTTACCTCGGCAGCCTTAGGCTCAGCCTTTTTGATTCGCATCCCCAAAAAACCATCTTCCGACTTCAGTGCATAAGGCCGATAGACATCCACACGCCGGAACCATTGATCCACAAAGTAGATACGACCATCCTCGTCGACGGCGATTCCCGATGGCAGCATATATTTAGCAGGCAAGTCCTGCTCGCCGCGCTCGCCCACATACATCAGCAAGTCCCCTTCGGCGGTGAATATCTGAAAATTGCCGAACGCGGCATCCGCTACATAGACATTGCCTTGTTTGTCGATGGCGATTTCCTTGGGGCGCGCGAAATTCCCAAGCTGCTTACCCACGGCGCCGAAGGCGCGCAGGTATTTTCCCTCGCGATCGAAGACCTGCACGCGAAAATTACCTCCATCCACCACATAAATCTGACCATTCTTACCCAAAGCGACATCGCGCGGCAGATTCAACTCCCCCGGTCCCGAGCCACGCTTGCCGATATCGAACAGATGATCTCCGGATTTGGCGTCGAAAACCAATACGCGATGCTTCTCCGAGCCGACGCCGCCGATATCCACCACGTAAAGCCGCTCGCCTTTCTCATCGACCGTCACACTGGACAGTCGATCGAACAGCTTAGGGCTGCCGATCTTGCGCACGAACTTGCCATCCTTATCGAAAGCCAGCACCGCTTTCTGCGTCGCATCCGCCACGAAAAGATTACCGGCGTCGTCCAGATCCAAGCCCATCGGCTTGGTCAAGCCACTTTGCCCTTCGTCGCCGATCTTGTAATATTTTTGTGCAGGCACATCGAACACCCGCACTGCGCGATCCACCGAATCCGAGACATAGATTTTCCCACGAAGCACCGCTACGGCATAGGGCTTGCCTAGCGATTCGCCGCCGCGCTCGCCCTCTCCGGTCAAGGCGCGGCGTAGCGCGGACTCGTCGCTTTCCGGCACGACATCGCTACTGCTGCGTATCGCCCGCTCGAAAATAAAGCGCGGCTCGTCGGGCGGCGCCGGGAACACCAACTCGGTCGCGGCGCGCCCCACCTTTTCGATATCCCGCTTCTCTGCCACGGTGACACAGCCCGCCAGCACTCCCAGTACTAGGCACCAGCCCGACATTTTCAGATTTTTAAAGCTCATTTGCATTTATCCCGATCGATCCGATTATTTGGTATGACACGTTAAACAAAGGCGGCTTTCCTCGTTCGGAACCCGCAAAAACAATTCATTCGACGAATGCGGATCATGGCAGCTACTACACTCGATAAAAGGCAGGGTATTGCCGCTCTCCGCATCGACGCGCGAGTATAAAGGCAAGTCGCTGCGCGTGCGTCTCGCCGTCACTCCCGATTTGGCCACCCACCATACGGTGCGATTTTCCACTGTAGAGCGACTCACCTCGCGAAAATCGTCCAAGCCCTTAAGATGTTCCGCTGCCCGCGAAGGGGCGCTTTCATCTTTCGAATGCGCACGTATCGTCATCGAATTATTGAAGCTCGAGTTGAAGCTTCCACGGTACGGCACCCCGAAAGGATGATCGAACGTCGTCTTCCCCACCGAGAACGCCTGATTGGCGTCATGACAGGAAAGACAGGCGATCGACTGCGAACCTACGGACGACTTCCCCAAACCCAAACGCCCGATATCGTCGTAAATTACAAAGGAAAATCCCGCGTCCAAGGATTTTTGCCACGCCGGCGCCTTGCTCGGAGCCTGTCCCTTGGGAAGGTTAGCCACATCGATCACCGGAGTATGGCAGAACACGCAGACATCCTTGTCGTCGACGGTTTTATCCTTGCTTCTTATCAGGTTATGCCGCGTCTCGCGCACATCCGCCCGTGCGAAGCCGCAGCAAACTAATGCCACGACGACGATCATCCATATCAATCTCAGGGTCGTACGATTTCGATACCTTACCATGGGATGAACCGATCCTTGTCCCGATAGCTGTGCATTATGCCCGCCCAAAGGGCGATCCGCAAGCAATTCGCATGCCAAATATACCGCAACGACCGACGGCAAGCGCCCGACTCTGCGCCACCCGTCTCGCCAGCGCCGACTTTTGCAGCTTAAAATACGCACACTCCTTGTCCAGAGAATTTACACCATGACGCGTTTCCGTTTACTCAATGCGCTAATTTCAGTCGCCGCCACCGGCGCCCTGTCTATCGCCGCCTTATCGATCAGCGCCGCAAATGCCGGAGAACGCCCACTCAAAGGCGGCGAAATCAAACCCGACGTGCTGTATCACAACTATTGCTCGGTCTGTCACGGCGATCGCGGCGACGGTCGCAGTCGCGCCAGCAACAGCCTGAAACCGCCGCCGCGCGATTTTACGTCGGCTGCCGAATTGACGCGGGAAGCGATGATTACCATCACCACTCACGGCAAACCTAGCACCGCAATGGTGGGCTGGAAGACCCAGCTCAACGAAAAAGAAATCGAAGCTGTCGTCGATTACATTCGCAAATCCTTTATGGTGCTGGCGCTCGATCCTAAATTGCAACGCGGCAAGGTCGTCTATGCGCAAAACTGCATCGCCTGTCACGGTGAGCGCGGCCAAGGCTCCAACCTGCCGGTCGGCGGTTCGGCGTTGCCGCGCAACCTCGCCTCGCCGCAATCGCGCGCCGAACTGTCGCGCGAACGGATGATCGCTTCGGTCACACAAGGTCGCCCCGGCACGGCGATGGCGGCGTTCGGCGCGCGCCTCCCCGAAAAAGACATCGAAGCCGTCGTCGACTATGTACGCACGGCGCTGATGGTGCCGGAAACTACGATCTCCGGTACGAAGGCGCATGGCGGTAAGCAAAGGGATACGGCTTCCCCCCCGATGCGCGCCGATATGACGCTTCCGATGCCCAACGGACTCAAAGGCGACGCGGCCAAAGGAAGCGTTTTCTACAACAAAAACTGCGCCACCTGCCATGGCGTCAAAGGCGACGGCAAAGGACCGCGCGCCTATTTCATCAATCCCAAGCCGCGCAATTTCCTCGAAGCGCAGCCGCAAGCCACCTTTAGCCGCCCGGTCATTTATATGGCCACCGCCATGGGGAGACTGGGCGCCGAAATGCCCGCCTGGAACAAGGTACTGAGCGAGCAGGAAATCGCCGACGTTTCCGAATACGTCTTTCAGCACTTCATCATGGCGAACCGAAAACCCGTCCAAAAACCATGAAGCGCGCGTTTATGGTCGGCGCGATCGGCCTGACGCTCGCTTACGGGGTTCAAGCCGAGGCGCCCACTACCGCAACCCGCGCCGCAACCCGGGAACGACTGACGCAAGGGCGGGCCGTCTATAACTTCCGCTGCTATTACTGTCATGGTTATTCGGGCAACGCGCGCACCTTGGCAGCGACCTTCCTGACGCCGGCGCCCGCCGATTTCACGCGCGCCTCGCCCGAACGCTTGACCGCCGCCGCCATCGCCGAGACTGTTCGTCAGGGCCGCGCCGGCACGGCGATGAAACCCTTCGCCAGCGTTATTTCCGCCGCAGAAATCGAGGCCGTCTCCGCTTTTGTGCACGACGAGTTCGTCACGCGCAAGGCCGAGAATACCCGCTACCACACGACGGAAAACGGTTGGCCGAATCACGAACGCTATCGACTCGCTTTTCCTTTTGCCACAGGCGAGATTCCGCTTTCCCAACCCTGGGAGTCGCTTACGCCGGAACAGAGCGTAGGCAAGCGACTCTATCTGGATTCCTGCGTCAGTTGCCATGATCGCGGCGCCGCCGGTAGCGATGGCCCGGCATGGGACTCGCGCCCGCTCTCCTATCCGCGCAATAACTTCTCGCTTGCCGATCCCCCGGTGGATGCGACCGCCAGCGCCAGCCCCTACCTGAAACATGAAATTCCACCCAAAATCCGGGCGATGACGGCAACCGAGCGTCGCGGGGAGAAATTATTTCAAAAGAATTGTGCGTTCTGCCATGGCGCCGACGGCACAGGGAAAAACTGGATCGGCAGCTTTATGGAGCCGCATCCGCGCAACCTAACCGACCCGAACTTCATGTCGGCTATGACGCGCGCCCGCCTGGAGTCGGCCATCCGCGAAGGACTTAAAGACACCTCGATGCCCGCATGGAAAACGGTGCTCGACGCGCAACAGGTTCGCGCCATTGTCGCCTATATCAATCGAGCATTCCATCGGCTGGCGGACTAAAATGTGACGGATTCC
>DATETD010000326.1:0-11949 GCA_035283885.1 Rhodocyclaceae bacterium | reverse complement strand
CGCCGGGTTTCAAGCCCTCGGTCACGACGAAATCGCTGCCCGCCATGCCGGCGGTTTTGATCGGACGTAGCGCCACCTTGCCGTCGGCTTCGACCACCAGCACGCTTTGCCCTTGCGGCCCGCCTTGCACGGCGCGCTGCGGCAAGCGGATTGCATTATCCATCGACGATTGCGGGAAGCGCACGCGCACAAAGGTTCCCGGCAATAACTCGCGCCGCGGATTCGGAAACTCGGCGCGCAGCAACACCGAGCCGGTGCTCGGATCGACCGCCAGATCGGTAAATTGAATGCGTCCGGCTTCCGGGTACACCGAGCCGTCTTCGAGCACCAATTCGACCTTGGTCGAATCGGCGCGCTTTTGCTTGCCGGCTTTGACCGCTTGCTGCAAGCGGTGCAATTCGGAATACGATTGCGTAAATTCGACGCGGATCGGATGAATTTGTTCTATCGTCGCTAGATGCGTCGCCTCGCCGCGACCGACCAAAGCGCCTTCGGTCACCAAGGCGCGACCGATACGTCCGGAAATCGGCGCTGGCGGGACGGCGTTTTCGAGGTCGAGCCGGGCTTTGGTCACCGTGGCTTCGACCTGCTTCAAGCGCGCCTGCGCTTGGTCGAATTCTTGCTGGCTGATGGCCTTGATCGCCAGCAAGGGCTGGTAACGCTCGATCACGGCGCGCGCGGCGGCGAGATCGGCTTCGGCGGCGTCGAGCGCGGCGCGATAGGCGCGCGCATCGATTCTGAATAAAGGCGCGCCGGCGGCGATATCGCTGCCCTCGGCGAATAAACGCTTTTCGAGGATGCCTTCGACGCGCGCGCGCACCTGCGCCGAGCGGGTGGCCGACAAGCGGCCCGGCAGATCCTGCGTCAGCGTGGCTTGCCCACTCGCCACCGCGACGATATCGACCTCGGGCGGCGGCGGCGCGGTCCCCGGAGCGGCAGTTTTATGAGTTTCGCCGCAGGAAGCCAACGCCAGGCTCACGGTCAGCAAACGGATAAACGGTTTCATCCAGGTCTCCGAAATAGGGTTTATCGATTAACGATAAGGCGACGCCTCAAGCGCCGCGCGGTTCGACGCTTAGGCGCGTAGGCAGGGTAATATCGAATTCGGTTCCTACGCCAAGCTCGGAACGGATGGCGATCGTCCCTTGCAGCGCTTGAGTGACGGTGGAATGCACGATGTGCAAGCCCAGGCCCGAGCCGCCCTGCCCGAATTTTGTCGTAAAAAAAGCATCGTAAATTCGCGGGATATGCTCTTCGGCGATGCCTTTGCCGTCGTCGGAAATGGCGATCGATACCTGCCCATTGTCCGACGAATGCGCGCGGATGCGAATCACCCCGTGATCGCGACCGTCGAAACCATGAATGATGGAATTATTGATCAGATTGGCGATGACCTGGCCGAGCGGTCCAGGCAGGCTGTCCATCTTGATCGAGTCGGGGATTTCGGTTTCGATTTTATATGGGGTGCGCTTGAGCGTCGGCGTCAGTATGGTGAGCACTTCATGCACCAAGCGATCCAGCATGAAGTCGCGCCGTTGCGAACTGCTTTGATCGACCGCCAACTGCTTGAAACTGGCGATCAACTCGGCCGATCGCATCAGATTGCGCAGGGCGATATCGGTGGCGGCGTCGGTATTGTTCATGAACGCGTTGAACTCGGAACGGCGCAGACCGCCGGCCGAATTCTTTTTGAATTCATTGACGTGTTCGCGCAATGCGCTGACCGCCATCAGGCCGTTGCCTATCGGCGTATTGATCTCATGGGCGATGCCGGCGACCAGATCGCCCAAGGCCGCGAGCTTGCGCGACTGGACGAGATGCTCTTGCGCATTGCGCAGATTCGACAACGATGCCGCCAATTCCTGGTTGCTACGCTCCAGTTCCTCGGTGCGCGCCAGGACGCGCATCTCCAAGGCGCGATTCAACTCCTGGATTTCGCGCTCGGCGGCGCGTCGTTGCGTGATGTCGATATTCATGCAAAAGAACTGAAGAATGCCGTTGATGTCGGGGATCGCCAAGGTCGCCGCGAGTACGGTCAGCACGCGCCCCTGCTTGTCGACGACTTCGATTGCGCCATGGTTGACGGCGCAACCGCTTTGGGCGATGGTCGAGCATGCCCGACGGTATTTTTGCGCCGCTGCGGGGGTGATGAAGCCGATTTCTTCGGGCAGGCGACCGAGCACTTCCGCGGCGGTATACCCCAATAGTCGTTCCGAAACCGGGTTCCAGAAATCCAGCGTGCCGTCGGCGTTGTAGATCTGTACGCCGAAGTCCGGTGTATTATTGACGATGGCGTCCAAACGCGCTTCGCTATGGGCCAGTTCGGCTTTCAGGTTATGCAGCATCGCTGCACTCGATTCGAGATCGTAGGCTAAACGCTCGAATTCGACGATGGAGCTTTTCGGTAAGGGAGCGTCGGAAGATTTGCCTTCGGTCAATTGTCGGCTACGCTGTAGCAGCAATTGCACGGGGCGTATCATGCTTTTCGCCCAGAGAGGCGCGATCAAGAAACCAACCAGCATCGAGCCGAGCGCAATTCCCAACAGGAGATTCAGCATGCTGCGAATCGACTCGTTCGCCCAGCCGGCGGGAAGGGCGACAACGGCGATCCAACCCAAACGCGCCGATTTGGCGTAGGCGGGATAGAGGTCGGCGTCGTCGATGCGGACTTTTCTCGCTAAGGGCGCGTTGGTCCATGCGCCTGCCAGCGCGGGATGCTGCGCCCACGGCGTGCTTTGCCAAGCGGCTGGCGGGGTGGCGTGTTCGGGTCGACTGCCGTTCACCAGCTTGCCGCGACGGTCGATCAACCAATAGAAGGTTTTCTTTTTTTCGACCAAGGCGTCGAGTTCCGCGCCGATTTTTTGCGGCGACACTTCGGCGATCAAGGTGCGGTGACCCGCCGCCAGCGCGACGGCAACCACCGTTTGACCCGTCGCTATCGACGGGTAGGTATCGACCCATTGAGGCGCTGTAGGCGGCGCGGCAGCGGTGCGCAGTTCGGGAAAGGTGCGCGCAATATCGATTTTCGATTCGCGTCGGATCGTTGGCGTTTCCATCGATGCGGCGGCGAATTCGATATTTCCGGTCGCATCCAGCAAATACAACGACGACATGGCGCTTCGGTCTGCGCCGATCATATTCAATGCACTTTGCAACTGAGCCGCAGTCGCGGCGGTGGCGGCAAGGCGTTGCAGCGGGCGCAAACGTTCTTCCAGGGACGCCAGCCGCGCATCCAGCACGATTTGCAACCGATTGGCGCGATGTTGCGCCGCTTCGACGCTGTCGTATGCAATTTGCGGTACACGGAAGATAATCAGTACCATGCCCACCAGAAAAACCGCAATGGTGGTGGAGGCCAACAACAGTAAACCCAAGGAAGTGCCCAGGCGCCATTGACGCAGCAGCTTAGGGGTATGCACGGGGTTCTAGCGGAATGCCGATAAGTGGGTAGGCGAAAAGTCAGTTTGCGCCGCGTCGTTGCAGCCAAACGATCAATTCGTCCAGCGGTAAGGCCTTGGCGAAATACCAACCTTGGCCTTCGTCGCAGCCCATCGAGCGCAAAATATCGAGTTGCTCCTTGGTTTCTATTCCCTCGGCCAGAACTTTCATGTTGAGTTGTTTCCCCAGCGGGATGACCAACTCGGCGATACGCGCTCCGGGTTTGTTCGAGCCGAGCACGGAGACGAAGGCGCGATCGATTTTCAGCCGGTCGGCAGGCAGGCTACCGAGGTAGGACAGCGACGAGTAGCCCGTACCGAAATCGTCGATCGCGATCGCGATATTGCGGCTACGCAATTCGGTCAGCGATTGCTTGACGTACTCTTGGCCCATGATGGCGACCGATTCGGTAATTTCCAGTTCGAGCGCATCGGCGGGAGCGCCGGTTTCCGCCAGCGCCTGATCGACGATGGCAATGAAATTCGGCTGACGAAATTGAGTCGGCGAGACATTGACGGCCACGCGCAACTCCTTGGCGCCGGCTTGACGCAACTGCATCACGGCCTTGAGCGAAGTATTCAGCACCCAGGCGCCTAGCGCGACGATCAAACCGGATTGCTCGGCGATCGGAATAAACCGGTCCGGCGGAATAAAACCGTTTTCGGTCGGCCAACGCACCAAGGCCTCGACGCCGACGAGGCGATCGGCGGCTAGATCGATTTGAGGCTGGTAATAGACCGTCAATGCTTCTTGCTTGAAAGCGTGGCGCAGATCGTGCAGCAAACCGGTGCGCGTGCGGGTTTCTATGCCGACTTCGGTGGTGTAATGGGCATACTGGCCTTGGCCGCTGCTCTTGGCGCGCTTGATGGCGATAGACGCGTCTTTAAGCAAATCGGCGCCGGTGCCGCTATTTGCGTCGGCGCGCACGAATCCGATCGAAATCGAAACCGGATGATCGACGCCGTCGATATCGAACGGATCGCTGAAAATCTTTTGCAGCGTATCGGGACGAACGGCAGTGGCCGGCCCCAATACGCCGAAGGTATCGTTGGCGATCCGCGCCACGACGCAATCGTCGTCGAGCGACTCACGTAGGCGTCTGGCGATCATCTTCAGCAATTGGTCGCCGTAACGATAACCGAACATGTCGTTGGCTTCGGCGAATTGATCGACGTCGAGCAAGGCGACCGTCAGTCCATTGCGCTCGCCGAAGGCCAGACGCTGATCCAACGCATTGGTGAAGAAACTACGATTCGGGAGGTCCACGAGCGGGTCGGTAAACGCCACATGACGCAACTCTTCCACCAACTTGATATTCTCGCCGCACACCGCGATATTCCCGCAGAATACCTCGATCATCTGGCGGTCGACCTCATGCACCGGGATGCGCGATTCGATATAGGCCGCCAAATCGTGACGCCGCCCTGGGAAGAATAACGTCATGCCGTTTTCTTCGATCAGCGTGCGCCGCACCGCCAGGCAGTGCTCCAGGCTTTTGCGGATATGTTCGTCCTCGACTTCGTCGACGCGGCAATTCACCAGATGCTCCAGGCGCCCGGCGGCGGCGATGACCGTGTAAGCATTGGCGCAGTCGGCGGCGCGAGCGCATACCAAGCCTTCGGGCTTGACGTCGATCAGCGAGGCGATCTGATTGATGACGCCTGCCGCAAATTCGCGCAAACCCGGCTCGGCCATAAAGCGGTTGCTGGCCTGGATGATCTTTTCCAGTCCGCGACGGCTGGTTTCGAGGCGGCGCAGTTGGTCGTAGGAACGGATGGCCGCCGTCAGCGCGGTGTACAACTTGATGCGGGTCAGTTCGCTTTTAGTGCGGTAGTCGTTGATATCGTAACTCTGAATCGTCGACAATTCGGGGGCATAACCCGGCTGCCCGGTGCGTAAAATGATGCGCGGGTGCGTCAATCCCATGTCGCGACGAATCACGCCGACGGCGATCAATCCGGCGTCTTCCTTCTCCATGACGACATCGAGCAGAATGACGGCGATGTCGCTGTCTTCGGAAAGCACGTCGAACGCTTCCAGCGAACTGTAGGCATGCAGAAATTTAAGCGGACGTCCAAGGATATTGACATCGGTCAGCGCGTATTCGGTGGCGCGATGCACGTCGGCGTCGTCGTCGACGATCAATATCCGCCAGTACGCTCCCCTGGATTCGACGATCGAGGGTTCGCTCGGTTCGTCGAGAAACGACATCAATGCGTCTTCATTTGCACTCATGCAGCGATCCCGATCGACAATGCGATTGCTGCGATTGCTGCGATTCGGCGCGGGACGGCGCGGCCGCATGAAGGCGCCCGACCATGCGCGCCGTGGCGCGTGGCGTATCTGGATATAACGGCATTCTTTTCGAATTCAGAACACGTCGATATCATCGTTACCGTCTTCCTCGTTGTACGTATTGATTTGGTATCTGAAAAGATAAACGACAAGCCCGAATCGGCGCGCGTCCGCTTGGACGCGAACATTCGAAACACCGGCATCCTCGCTACACGCTTTCGAACGACGATAACGGTTATCGCGCCTATCCTCGCCTATCCGCGCTTATCTGCAAAGAATACGCGCCCACCCTTGGCCTACATAGTAGCTCCGCACTTTAGCACTAACTGAGAAGTTGGTTGCCATCCTGGCGAAAAAACTGTACGACTCGCACAAGGTCAGGCTTGCGGACGCGATTCGAGCTTATCGATATGAATGCTTTCCGTCAGCCGTCCCGCCAGCGCCGACTTTTGCAACGATGACCTTCACCCCATTCTTCGAACGTCCCTTCATCGAGCAGAATTTCGACCCGCGCGCGCGTCAATGATCCAGCATGGCCAATAAGCGCTGGGCCGCCGCCGTCGGCGGTATGATGCCGTGTTCGACGGCTTGGGCGATCTCCGGCAACTCCGCCTGAACGGCGGCATGGCCGCGAAAATGTCGACGTAGACCGCTGTCGATTTGCTGCCACATCCAGGCCTGCGCCTGATGGCGACGACGCGCATCGAACTCGCCGCCGGCGCTCAAGGTGCGTCGAAAATCTTCGATCGCTTGCCAAAAGCGCACGATGCCGTCCTTCTTGACGGCGGACAAGGTCAGCACCGGCGGCTTCCAATGCGGCGAACTCGGGCGCAGCATCGACAAGGCCGAGCGCATCTGCGCCGCGGCGAATTGCGCGGCGTTCGGGTCGATATCGGCCTTGTTGAACACCACCAGATCGGCCAATTCCATGATGCCTTTCTTGATCGCTTGCAGATCGTCGCCCGCGTTCGGCAATTGCAGCAGCACGAAAACGTCCGTCATGCCCGCGACGGCAATTTCGGACTGGCCGACGCCGACGGTTTCGACGATGATGACATCGTAACCGGCGGCTTCGCACAGCAGCACGGCTTCGCGCGTATGCTCGGCCACGCCGCCCAGGCTGCCCGCCGACGGCGACGGGCGGATAAACGCCTCTTCGCGTTGCGACAGCAATTCCATACGGGTTTTATCGCCGAGGATCGAGCCGCCGTGGATCGACGAGGATGGATCGACCGCGAGCACCGCGACGCGACGCCCCTGCTCGATCAAGTGCATGCCGAGCGCTTCGATAAAGGTGGATTTGCCGACGCCGGGCACGCCGGAAATGCCGATGCGTATCGACTTGCCGGTCTGCGGCAAAACCGCAGTCAGCACCGCTTGCGCGCGCCGTCGATGATCGGCGCGGGTGGATTCCACCAGGGTAATCGCCTTCGCCAGCGCGCGCCGCTGGCCGTTGCATAAGCCCGCCACGAGCGGGGCGTCCAAAGTATCAACAGCGGGATCGATAGTGTCCATTCGCTTCAGAACCCTATATCTCCCACCATATAATCGAATCCGTCTTTGCCGCATTTCTTTTCCAACTGCGCAATGATTTTTTCGATTCTGGCGGGAGTTTCGTTGGGGCCGGACATATAAAACGGCTTCCCATCTCGACCGAAGGCGAAGTTCTTGCCGTGCGCTTCGTGCGGAATATCGCCGAGTATCTTTGCGGCGTCTCGATATTCGGCATGAGGCTCGAAACCGAGATTGCGCGACCATGCCACCAACTCCTCCAGTAAGCGGCGCCCCTTTGCCGGTTCGATGCGTCCCAAAGCGCAACCGTGGCTTTGCGTCAATCCTTGCTTGAGCATCAGATATTCGTCGGGAGTCATCACAGTTTGAATCACATTCTTGACGCCCAGGCAGTAGGCATCCAAAAGAAAGACCGCGACGATAAAAAATCCATCGCCGCTTCGACGGCAAAAAATCAGGGAACCCATGCCCGAATCGAAAACATCGTCGTTCAGGCACACCTCATGAATCGGGCTATCGACTCCCAGCAGCCATTGCCGTCGCGTATTGGTCGAGGCGGGCGGCGCTCGATGCGTCTGCGTTTCGCGACGTTTCGCCGCCTTCTTGGCGCGTTTTTTTTGTAGTTGTTGCGGGCTTAATGCCATAATTTTCCCTCACGATAAGAACGCGCAACGCCGTCGGCGCGCGCAAGGTATGCCTATTGAAAAGTCGGCGCCGGCGAGACGGATTGGCCGGCAAGTCGATATTAAGTCGATATTGTGAACGGCCCTCGCCCGGAAAGTCAATGCCGAATCAAAGACAAAGCGGCGCCGACCTTCAACGCCAATGCGCTTTATCGATACCCGCTCTCCGGATGAAAACCGTACTCTGCAAACACTTTGCGGATGACGCCTTGCGATTTGAGCTGAGCCAGAGCTTGGCTCATCCGTGCGAACTGCTCGTCGGGCAAGGTGGCGTTGCAGGCTAGATACATCTCGGTTTTATTGAAAATCAATACCGGCTCGATTTCCGTCAGCTTTTGTCGTTTCAACAGATGATTGCCGATCAGCAGCCCGGTCGCCCAATAGTCGATGCGCTTGGCCATCAACTTGCGCGGATTGGCGTCGTCGTTGGCGGAAATATCGACGGTGAAGCCGCGCGATTGCAGGTAGGGCACGATGGCGTCGCCGTTATAACTACCGATCCGCGCAAGCTGCACCGCATCCAAGCTGGCGGGCCGCGCCGCAGGCTTGCGCGCAAACAAAGCCCATTCGTTCGTCACCAAGGGGCCGATCCACTTGTAAAGCAACTCCCGTTCGGGAGTGCGCGACATGGAGTACACGCAAGCATTCGTTTGCGTGCGCGCCAGCATGATCGCCCGCGCCCACGGGTAGGAAACGATCTCATAATCGATATCGGGCTTGTAATTCAGCGACTTCATCAGTTCGCGCACAATGCCGGTCGACACGCCGATCACGTTTCCTTTGTCGTCGAGCATATTGAAAGGCGGGTACTCTTCGGTCGCGAGCAGCAAGCGTTGCGCGAATCCGCTCACCGCATGCAACGCAAGCGTCAACCCTAGAACCACAGAAGCGAAATATTGATTTTTCATGGCAACCTCACTAGAGCATCCCTACTTCCATTCTAGTCCGCCTTACGGGCAAGCGCCGCATACTCATACTCTGCTTATGGAGCGGCAAACAAACGTCGCGACACCGCCTTGCGTCGCGATCGCGACCATGCCAAATGCACGACACGGCGAGTTCGTCCGCTTGCGTCATATAGGGCGAATATTGCCCGACCCCACCCGCCCTGCTAGAATCGCCGGCAGTTCCCGGAACGTGCATTGCAATGAATTGAATTTTCTGCATATTTTCAGTTTTTTGCGACACGCCGCTTTTATGACTATCCTCCCGCTTGCCGGGTGACTCCAAGGCTCGACCGACGTGCAGCTCTACGCTCTCGGCATCAACCATCATACCGCGCCGCTCGCCGTGCGCGAGCGACTCGCTTTCGACCCATTACGCATGGGCCAGGCACTGCATGGCCTGCTCGGCGCGCAAGCGGTGCGCGAAGCCGCCATCTTGTCGACGTGCAACCGCACCGAGTTGTACATTGCGGCGGAAAATCCCAAGGCCGCCACCGACTGGCTGGCGCACTACCACTCGCTGGCGCTGAAATCGATTCATCCCTATCTTTACCAACATCCGCAACGCGATGCGATTCGTCATATGTTCCGCGTCGCCGCCGGCCTGGATTCGATGGTGTTGGGCGAACCGCAGATCCTCGGTCAAATGAAGCAGGCGGCGCGCGCCGCAGAAGAAGCCGGCACGCTGGGCACCTTGCTCGGCAAGTTGTTTCAGCGCACCTTCGCCGTCGCCAAAGAGGTGCGCTCCACCACGGCGATCGGGGCGAATACGGTGTCGATGGCCGCTGCCGCCGTCCACCTATCGGCGCGCGTGTTCGACCGCTTATCGACGCAGAAAGTCTTATTCATCGGCGCAGGCGAGATGATCGAATTATGCGCCGCTCACTTCGCGGGGCAGCGCCCGCAACAGATGACGATCGCCAACCGCACGCTGGAGCGCGCCACCTTGCTCGCCGAACGCTTTTCGGGCAACGCGATCCGGCTCGACGATGTCGGTGCGCGGCTGGCCGAATTCGATATCGTCGTTTCCTGCACCGCAAGTCCCTTGCCGATCATCGGCCTCGGCATGGTGGAGCGTGCGCTGAAAATCCGACGTCATCGTCCGATGGTCATGGTCGATCTGGCCGTGCCGCGCGATATCGAAGCCGAAATCGCACGGCTCGACGATATCTTTTTATATACGCTCGACGACTTGGGGCAGATCGTCGAGTCCGGTCTAGAATCGCGCCAAGCGGCGGTGATCGAAGCCGAGGCGATTATCGACGGTCGCGTCGCCGACTTCCTGCACTGGATGGCCTCGCGCGAGACCGTGCCGGTGATACGCGCGTTGCGCGATAGCGCCGAGCGCACCCGCCGCCACGAACTCGAACACGCGATCAAACGTCTGTCGCATGGCGACGATCCGGCCAAAGTGCTCGAAGCGCTCTCGCATGGTATCGTCAATAAGCTGCTGCATGCGCCGACGCATGCGCTGAATCGAGCGGAGGGCGACGAACGCACCGAAGTCGCCCAACTGATTTCACGGATTTATCGCTTACCGATCAACGAATAAGCCCGGCGCGCCAGGACCGAACCTGTCATGATCAAATTGTTTCCTTTCGATTTCACTCGCTGGACGATGGATATTTTGCGACGTCTGCTGTATCTGCTGACGCGCACCCAGGTCTTTCCCGAAGCCGCCGACGC
The DNA here is from genome assembly GCA_035283885.1 of Rhodocyclaceae bacterium. Lineage (GTDB taxonomy): Bacteria > Pseudomonadota > Gammaproteobacteria > Burkholderiales > Rhodocyclaceae > DATETD01. The sequence goes on along the minus strand of DATETD010000326.1, from coordinate 1,391 downwards.
TTTGCCGTTGCGCCGCGATTTGCCGGTGTGCTATGTATTGCACGAACGGCATCTTTCCAATTTACTGGTGCTCGACCAGGAATGCCGACGGCTTGGGTTGCCGCGCGCGATGCGTCCCTTGCGCAGCGTGGCGTTCAAGGCCAAACGTTCGTTCTTCTTCTTATGGCGCAGCAACCCGCTCGCCGCGCCGCCGCGCCGCGACCATTCGAGCTTGCTTAAATCCATGGCCAAAGCAGCCATGAACGACAGCTCGTTCGACGTGCAACTGGTGCCGGTCACCATTTTGTGGGGCCGCGAACCCGACAAGCAGGATTCGGTGCTCAAGGCCCTGTTCGCCGAAACCTGGCAGGTGGTCAACCCCCTGCGGCAATTACTCGGCATTTTAATCCATGGTCGTCATACCGTGGTGCGATTCAGCGCGCCGATTTCCTTGCGCGAGGTTTTAAGCGACAGTCCGGACGACGAGATGGCGGCGCGCAAACTGGGCCGCATCCTGCGCGTGCATTTCCGCCATCAACGCGAAATCGCGATCGGCCCCGACTTATCGCACCAACGCACGCAGTTGCACGCCTTGCTGCATACGCCGGCGGTGCTCGCGGCAATCGACGCCGAAGCCCGTGACGTCTCGCTCGTCGATGCGCAGAAAACCGCGCGCGATTATGCGATAGAGATCGCATCGGACTATTCCTTCTCGATGATCCAGGCGTTCTCGATTTTCCTCAAATGGGTCTGGAACACGGTGTATAACGGCATCGAAGTGCATAATTTCAACCGCGTGACCGAGTTGGCGCCAGGCAATGAAATCATTTACTTACCCTGCCATCGCAGCCATATCGATTATCTGCTGCTATCCTACATCATCTTCAATCGCGGTCTGATGGTGCCGCATATCGCCGCCGGCGCCAACCTCGATCTGCCGGTGGTCGGCGGCATCTTGCGGCGCTCCGGCGCATTTTTTCTGCGGCGCAAGATCAAGGGAAATCAGCTTTACGCTACGGTATTTCTCGAATATCTGCATATGATGATCGACCGTGGCTTTCCGATCGAATATTTCATCGAAGGCGGTCGCAGCCGTAGCGGTCGCATGCTGTCGCCGAAAGCCGGCTTGTTGGCAATGACGGTGCAAAGCTATGTGCGCAGCCGTTCGCGCCCGCTGTACTTCGTGCCGGTGTATATCGGCTATGAGAAATTGATGGAAGGCGGCTCATATCTGGCCGAAATGGGCGGCAAACCGAAAAAATCCGAGTCCTTACTGGGCTTGCTCGGCGCGATCGGCCTACTGCGCAAGCAGTACGGCAAAGTGCATGTGAATTTCGGCGAGCCGCTCTCCTTGGAGGCCATTCTCGACCGGCGACATCCCGAATGGCGTCAAGAAACCTTCGACCCGCATG
>DATETD010000325.1:0-3177 GCA_035283885.1 Rhodocyclaceae bacterium | reverse complement strand
GGCTTGATGAAACCCAGCCCAACCTACGGGCTCGCTACGCACGGTTAGGACGAGATCTTATCCTGGCTGCAAAAGTCGGCGCTGGCGGGACGGTGCGCGCTTGCGCCAGCGCCCAGTATGCGCCTGACTTCGCATTCCTTTAGCTTCGCAGTAGCCGATCGACGATCGATGCAGGATTTTGGCGGCAATCGAGTACGGCAACGACAGTAGCGATATCGCCTTGCACGTCGTAGTAAATTGCAAACGGAAAACGCTTGGACAGTGTCCGATGCAAACGACCGTCCGGTTTGGGATGAATGCCCCCAAACAGCGCCAGCGAATCGATATCCGCATAAAGGCTGTCGAGAAAATACTCGCCGATTCCTTGTTGTTGTCTCTCGTAGAATGCAAATCCGGTCAACAAATCGGCTTCTGCGGAGTCGGTAATCCTGATCTGCATCAAATGGGTCGAGCTTGGCGGCGGATACGCTCCTTGGCCTCGCTCCACGACGATACCGCTTCGTTTCCTGCATCAAGCTGCCGAATGCGCTCGGTTAACACTTCGGTATGCCAGTTCGGGGGCTTTATTTCGTCGGACGGCGTCATGCAAAGCGAATCCCACAGCGATTCCATCAGCCTGAGTTTCTCCGCTGTCGGTAGCTTGACTATATCGATGGTTGTCAATTGATGTCTCCTTTATTCCGTAGCTTAGGCCTTGAAGTTGCCGATAACGCCGATCATGAGGGTCGTTTAGTTGGAAATGTTGAAATGTGAGAACTGACCCCGTGCTTCAGTGCCATTCGACTCCGAGTGATGCAATTTAATTGAGCCTGGCCTCTTTGATCCATTGAATGTTGGGCTTTAACCAGCCCAACTCGGGCTAAAAAGCGGTTTAGTGGCTCACTTCACTTGCACGATCTAACCTTATTCGTTAGGCCGCATTTTCTGTCGACCTCCTTCGCTCCTTGATGGCTTCCTCAATTCTGCGGCGCTCTGCATCGAGTTGTTCTTTCATCGTTTGAAGAAATACCCCCCATACGATAAGCCCATAGAACCAAAATGGATCAATTAGCTTGAGCTGAACAAATTGAGCCGAGCAGAAGATGCCGAAGAGAGCGAAGGCAATCATCAGTACGGATGCAAGTTCGACGAATGGAAAGGTGATGTTGATGTATAGGTACGTGAGCAGTCCATAGGCGACAAGCCCGAAGAACGAGATCCAAATCGACTTGAGGAGAAAAATTAGGATCAATCGACGAAGTTCCGTTTCAGGCAGCAGGTTTTCGCCAAGACCAAACCAGACCGTGCCGTCCCAACTGATTGTGGCGTCTGTCTGAAGGAAGTAGGCGATGCAGAGTGTCGGTAACGCCAACAGCGTACTGATGCCCTTAATATTTGAGATATCGGTGATCTTTGGCGTTACGGCATCGAGCATATGGACTCCTTAACGGGTGACAGTAACAGGTGCAGAGGCAAGGGGCCAAGTCCCACATTCCAACATTTCCCTCCCCGCGATACTAGCCCAAAAGTCGGCGCTGGCGACACGGAAAGTGTCGCCGACCATTACCGATTACCGCCGTCTCCCCCCCATAATCGAGCCCAATACGCCGCGTGCGATTTCGCGGCCCGCTTGCGAGCCGATTGCGCGCGCAGCGCTTTTCATAAAGGCTTCGACTACGCTTTGGCCGCCGCGCGACGAGGCGCGGCCACCCGCGGTTGCGCCGCCACCCGCGGTTGCGCCGCCCAGCATTTCGCCTAGGCCGTCGAAGAATCCGCCGCCGACGGGAGCGGCGGGTTGCGGTGCCGGAGTGGGGACGCCGGGTTGGCGCGGCGGCGGTACGCCCCAGGCGTTGATATCGACGCCGGCGTTGGCGGTCGGCGCGTTAGCGGGGGCAGCGGCGGCGGCAGGAATCCCCTTGAGCTTTTCATACGCCGATTCGCGGTCGATAGTATTTTCATAATACCCGGCGACGAGCGAGTTTTGTATCGCTTGCCGGCGTTCGTCGCCGCTTAACGGCCCGATGCGCGAGGCGGGCGGCATCACCATACCGCGCACGACGACGTTCGGGCGACCGTGTTCGTCGAGGAAGGACAGCAGCGCTTCGCCGACGCCGAGTTCGGTGATGGCGGTGGCGGCGTCGAAAGATGGGTTGGCGCGCAAGGTTTCGGCGGCGGCGCGCACCGCTTTTTGGTCGCGCGGCGTAAAGGCGCGCAAGGCGTGCTGCACGCGGTTGCCGAGCTGGCCTAGCACCGTGTCGGGGATGTCGAGCGGGTTTTGCGTGACGAAATATACGCCGACGCCTTTGGAGCGGATCAGCCGCACCACTTGCTCGACCTTGGTCAGCAGCGCGGGTGGCGCTTCGCTGAACAACAGATGCGCTTCGTCGAAGAAGAATGCGAGCTTGGGTTTGGGCAGATCGCCGGCTTCGGGCAGGCGTTCGAACAGTTCGGCGAGTAGCCACAGCAGGAAGCTCGCATACAGGCGTGGCGAGTTCATGAGCTTTTCGGCGGCGAGGATGTTGATCACGCCGCGCCCATTTTGGGTTTGCATCAGATCGGCGATATCGAGCATCGGTTCGCCGAAGAAGCGGTCGCCGCCTTCGGTTTCGAGCGTCAGCAGGCCGCGCTGGATCGCGCCGATCGAGGCGGTGGAGACGTTGCCGTATTCGGTCTTGAATTCGGCGGCATGTTCGCCGACGTATTGCACCATGGCGCGTAAATCTTTGAGGTCGAGCAACAGCAAGCCGCGGTCGTCGGCGATCTTGAAGATCAGTTGCAATACGCCTTCCTGGGTGTCGTTGAGGTTGAGCAGGCGCCCGAGCAGCAGCGGCCCCATGTCGGAGATCGTCGCGCGCACCGGATGGCCTTGTTCGCCGAATACGTCCCAAAACGCCACCGGATTTGCTTGTGCTTGCCAGTCGCGTATTCCTTGTTGCTGCAAACGCTGTTGCAATTTGGGTGTGGCGGCACCCGCAGCGCCGAGTCCGGACAGGTCGCCCTTGGCGTCGGCGAGGAACACCGGCACGCCGGCTTGCGAGAGTTGCTCGGCCATGCGCTGCAAGGTGACGGTCTTGCCGGTGCCGGTGGCGCCGGTGATCAGGCCGTGACGATTGGCAAGCTGCGACAGCAGGGCGAGTTCGATTTCGCCGCTCCTGGCGATGGGCAGGACTTGGCTCATGGCGGGCGTTCCGGGGGTGT
>DATETD010000324.1:0-6044 GCA_035283885.1 Rhodocyclaceae bacterium | reverse complement strand
GTAATACATCATGCCGAGGAAGCCCGCAGTCAGGAAGAAGCCGACCGCATTGTGGCCGTACCACCATTGAATCATCGCATCCTGAACGCCGGCGTAGGCGGAGTAGGATTTGGTCAGCGAAACCGGGATTTCGGCGCTATTGACGATATGCAATAAGGCGACGGTCAGGATAAAGCCGCCGAAGAACCAGTTCGCCACATACAAGTGGGGGGTTTTGCGTTTGGCGATGGTGCCGAAAAATACGACGGCGTACGACACCCAGACCACGGCGATCAGAATGTCGATCGGCCATTCGAGTTCGGCGTATTCCTTGCCCGAGGTGTATCCCAGCGGCAAAGTCAGCGCCGCGAGGACGATAATCAGTTGCCAGCCCCAGAACGTAAACGACGCCAAGGCCGGCGCAAACAGCGGCGTATGGCAGGTGCGTTGCACGCAGTAGTAGGACGTCGCAAACAGCGAGCAACCGCCGAACGCGAAGATGACGGCGTTGGTGTGTAGCGGACGCAAGCGTCCATAGCTTAACCATTCGGCCAGATTGAGTTCGGGCCAGACCAACTGGGCGGCAATGATAACGCCGACCAGCATTCCTACGATGCCCCAAATTACGGTCATCACAGCGAACTGGCGCACGACTCCGTAGTTGTACGTCGTTTGCGATTGCATGATGGATTCACCTCGTGAAAAAAAGTAGCAGTTTATCTCAAGATCGGCGTCGTCGAAGCGGCTTTATGAATTCCGCTATGACAAGACCGGGCTAACGTCATGGCTTTCGGAAGCTGAAAATATTCCGTTGGCGCAAAAAAAGGCGCTATGATCGGCTATTGGCTAGCGGCGGCGGTTGACAATTATCAACCGCCGCCGTTCTTCTGCTGTTTTTGCGCGTCGTGCGTCGAATCGTCGTCCATGACGACTCGATATCCCGGCCCTTCGAGGTCGTCGAACTGTCCGCTTTTCAGCGACCACCAAAAGACGACGGCGATCAAGAAAACGAGCACCAGCGATAGCGGGATCAATAGGTAGAGTATGTCCATGGATAGTGAGGTCGCGAATTGGAAAGTGAAAGTCGGCGCTGGCGAGACGGTTGCGTCAGTCCGATAGAAATCGAATAATCCTGTGGTCGAGCGTGGCGCGGTCTTTTAATGGGCATTCCCATACGACAAGAATCGTCCAGCCCATGATTTGCGGCGCCGCGATGCCTATAGATTGCAATTCGCATAAGCGGCGAAATGTGCGTTATGGAACTCAACTCGAGTTGAGCTCCTGCACGGCGCGCCACGCCATATCGATGGCGGCGTCGGTATAGGCGCGCCCCGCCGAATCGGCGCCTGCCATAACGATGTTGCCGTGCCGTTTGCGAGCTTTAAGATGGGCCGGTGCGCCTTGGTAGCGGGCTTCTTCGAATACATAGCCATGCGGCCAGCGATTGATCGTGATCGCGGCGATATCCCGTTCGGCATTGAAGCCATGGCGACCGTACATTTCGTCGAGCTGGTTGCGAATCTGCGTTTCGAACATGGCAAAGTCGGTCGCGAGTAAATCCATTCTGCCTTGCTTGATCGAGTCGATAACGGAACCATCGCTCAACAGCGGGCTAGGCATACGGACCATCAGCAGAATCGATGGGGAATTCGGCGCACGCTTGGGTCGATAGCGGCCCAGGCCGATGGGATGCTCCATCTGCACGAATTGGAAGTAAGACGAGGGGCAGTAAGCCGCGCCGATTCCGTTGCGTTCGATCGGCGCCCACTGGCGCAAGGCCACCTGGGCATATACCAGCGGCAGCTTGATATTGGCGCGCATCGCCGCTTTTTGTTCGGACGGCAGGCTGGGGATGATGTGGGCGGCCATCGTATGCCAACCTGCCATGACGGTGTGACGCGCTCGCACCTCGAACTGTTTGCCGTCCTTGACGTAGCGCACCACGCAGCCGGTGGGAGTCGTGTCGGCAAGGACGGCAAGACTGCGCAAGCGAATCGAAGTCGCCGCATCGGGGCGGTCGAGTTTGCCGTAGTCGAATCGAGCCGTGAGGCACTGCTCGACCGAGTCGAACTTCGCCACGTCGGGAATCAATTGCCGCACCAGCAAGCGAGCCAACGTCGCATTGCCATCGGGAAAATAATAGACCCCATCGTCGGCTTCGTCGATGTCTTCGTCGGAGCCGTCCTCGTCCTCATCGCCGTCCCTTTCGTCGTTCCATTGGCTGAAAAAATCGGCGGGCGGCAGGCCGAGCAGGCCGCCGTCGACTGCGGCAGGCAGCGACACGCCGACGCCGCCGATCGCGGAGTCTTCGGCCAGCGGCATGGAAACTAAGGCGATCAATACGGGATCATGCAGCGTATAGACTTCGCGCAGAAACTGGACATAGTTCTTTTCGAAAAAACGCGCCTTGCCTTGCTCGCCCTTGAACCAGAGCTTGGCTTGAGGAGACACCGCGATCAGTTCACGCAGCTTCTTTCGTTGCTCGACGGAGAGCGGGGCGCGTTTTAATGTGGCGGCAAACGCCGGCGGTGCGAGCGTCAGCCCCGGTGTGTAGTCTTCGGCGTAAGCCGATGGATCTTTCGTGCCCGGCAGACCGCTGGCCAGCATTTCCGAGCGACCGTAACTCGCCTTATCGTAAAAAATTCCTAGACTAAGCCGGTGTCGTTTGAAGAAACCTTGATCGTAGCCGGCCTTGACTCGCTCCAGATCGACGCCGAGGCGGGCAAGCAAGCGCCTGGCTCTCGCGCTGTATTCCACGGGCGATTCGATGTTTTGCGCGCCGCCGTAAGCAATACGCCATTGACCGTCCACCGTAAATTCGCAACGCCGCGCATGTCCGCCAAAATCGTCGTGATTGTCCAGAATCAGGATACGCGCCGTGCGCTTGATCTGTTCGCGGTAATACAAGGCCGCCGTCAGCCCGCCGATCCCTGCGCCGATCACTACGAGATCGTAGTCTTCGCCGGTCGCGGTAATCTCGCCGAAATCGCGCATGCCGGAAAATCCCAGCGCATGGGCCGTCTCGAACGAACCGACATGAGCGCCGCGCAGACCGGTCAATTCCGGGGGGTAGGCGGCATTCGCATCGGCAATAGCGCCGAACGCGCCGAGCGGCGAGCACGCCTGGGCAAGACCCATCCATACCATGCCTTCGAGGAAATCGCGGCGCGTAATTTTCGTCATGATCGTCTAACCTTGAAAAAGTACTTGTCCACGAAAGACACGAAAGTAATCAAAGGCATGCTTGCTTTTTGGCTTTCGCCCGACAGGCGAATAAGTTTCCAGTACAAGCTAAACCGGACAAGCCGGAAGCAAAAATGGAGGCTACCATGAATGTTGTACTATCAGTATTGACAGCCGCGCCCGAATCCTGCAAAATGCGCGGCCTTACGGGTTGCAGCCGTAAGAAGCGCCGAGAAACTTCGGTGCGTCGCTTGAGAGCGCTCGGTGGGGCGCTAGTTGTAACCGCTAGAAAAAATAGAACAAAAACAGCACAATAGTTGAAAATTTCGTATAATGCGCGCTTAGGTCTAACAAGTCGAGCAATCGGTTGTAATAGTTGCATCGAGTAGTCGTCAAGTAGTTCCGTTGGGGAGTCGCCAAGCTGGTTAAGGCACCGGATTTTGATTCCGGCATGCGAAGGTTCGAATCCTTCCTCCCCAGCCCCTGATTACCGACGGTAAGATCGTGACGAATACCGACGAGCGCCAACATCGAGTCGAAAGAACACATACAAGAGCGGGGACAGCGATGCTGTCCCCTTTTTGTTTTCGGCGTCGAAACCATGCGCGCCGTGGCAAAATTTGCATTTGTCTTTTCCACTGATCGGGGATTCGCATGAAGCGCGTGGTGTTCAATCAAAAGGGCGGGGTCGGCAAAAGCACGATTACCTGCAATCTGGCGGCGATCGCCGCTTCGCGGGGGCGTTCGACCTTGGTGATCGACCTCGATCCTCAGGCCAATTCTTCGCATTATCTGCTCGGTCGCGAGGCCGACGAGTTGGAACTGACCGCCGCGGGTTTTTTCGACCAAATGCTGAATTTCAAGCTGCGTTCGACGCCGACCGAGCGTTATATCGTGTCGACCCAATTTCCCAATCTGCATGTGCTGCCTTCGCACGCGGATTTGCAGGAATTGCAATCCAAGCTGGAGTCGCGCCATAAGATCTACAAGCTCAAAGAGGCGCTCGCCGGACTGAGCGCTTACGATGAAATCTGGATCGATACGCCGCCGGCGCTGAATTTCTACAGCTTGTCCGCACTGATCGCCGCCGATGCCTGCCTGATTCCGTTCGACTGCGACGAGTTTTCGCGCCGCGCGTTGTACAGCCTGATGGACAATGTCGGCGAAATTCGCGCCGATCATAACAACGCGCTGGAGATCGAGGGGATCGTGGTCAATCAATACCAAGCGCGCGCCAATTTGCCGCAGCAACTGGTGGCGGACTTGCGCGGCGAGGATTTGCCGGTGCTCGACACCATGCTATCGTCGTCGGTAAAAATTCGCGAATCGCATCAACTTTCCTTGCCGATGATCCACCTGGATCGCAATCATCGGCTGGCGCAGGAATATAGCGCGCTGTATGACGAACTTGTCACCGCCCAGCAAGGTCGCAGTCGACACGCGACAAAACGGCGCGCATAATTTCTGCACTGCCGTTCTCCCAGGCGCCGCGCCTGGAAGCGTTTTTTCGAAGTCGTTTCCAGCAAAAAATTAGCGACAGGCCTTTAGGCCTGTCGATCAAACACGTTTTGGAAGGGGTTTGCATCAATACTGTTGAATTAAGCTTCAACTGACGATTTTTTGCTAGACCGCCCACTTTGCCATTTGTTGATGGAGCCTTTATTGATTCGAGGTGCTGGAGGCTTAGGAGTAATTGGCTTGTAATATTTCACGCGCCGAATATTTTGCAAAAGCTCCTGAAAGATGGCGTACGCCTTGTTTACGCTCAATGAAACCAGGATGGCTGCTTCACGAGCAACTGATTTGACGGCGTTTTTAAGCTGTGGCGCCTTGGTGGTAAGTTTGGTTTCCAGTGCTTCAGATGGGACAGATAGCGCCGAAATGACGCGAGCGATGGCGCAAACGATGAGAATGGCGAACAGTTCTTGTTGGATACCATTGGCGGTTCTAGCGTGAAAGCGTTCGATTTCGAAGCTGACCTTTTCATCACGATAGTGATTCTCGATAGCCCATCTACGATAATAGAGATCGATCACAGATTGACAAGGAAATGTATGTTTGTCAAATAGATTGGTAAGCAGTACAGACAGAGTGCCATCTGGATGGGATAGGCGAATAATTCTGAGCTTAATGGGGGCAAGTGTTTTACGTTCGGCTTTGCTCAGGTTGCGCTTGAATGTGTCGCTTGGCATGAGCCATATAACGCCTTCTTTTTGACCGCTCAACACAAACGATTCGACTGCTGGGAATGTGGATTGAGCCGGACACCGCATCAGGAAATTGCGACTCTCCAACATCAGGGCATGGATGAATCCATAGCTTGGATAGCCTCGATCAAAGAGGCAAATACAGGCTAATGGCAGTAATTTCAGTAAGTTAAGAGCCTGCTCGCGTTCATCGCCCTCTTTTATGGAACAGACAGTTCGACCTATTGCGATTCTGCGGAACACGTCATAGACGGTACTGACTAGAGCTTGCGGGTAATGCCCCTTGCCCGGCTTGTCCAGCCCACTATCTGGGTCGAATTTCTCACGAAGTTCGGGGGTTGCAGGCAGGGTGTACTTGGAGCCGTCGAAGGCATACACCGACAAGCCGCACCATGTATATTCATCGCGTTGAGGGAATACTTGATATACCAAGTCGATAGTTCTACGTAAAAGTTCGACGAACGCTGTCCAGTGGAGCTTACTGCGCGCTTTGGTCAGCGCACTACGATGGGGTATTTGAGCTTCTGGCCAAAGGCCAGCGATTCAGAGTGTAAAAATAGACTTTAAGAATCAGGTAATTGGAGGCGCGTGAAATTTTATTTTTCCGGCTGTTTTGGGTAAGGTTCTGGGTTCTCTTCCGGATTCACACAAACCAGGATGCGCCGCCATGAAGAA
>DATETD010000323.1:0-2832 GCA_035283885.1 Rhodocyclaceae bacterium | reverse complement strand
CGGACGCGAAATTCTGGTCGTCGACGTCGACGACCCCGAATACGCCGGCCTTGGCGTTACGCTCGGCGCGCTCGACTATGAAAGCCTGCTGAGTGCGGGCGATCCCGACTACGCCTGGCGCGGCCCGGCGGACGAATGGGACGCGATCTCGCTGAACTACACCTCCGGCACCACGGGCAATCCCAAAGGCGTGGTGTATCACCATCGCGGCGCTTACCTCAATTCCCTATCGAATATCGTCTCCTGGGGCATGCCGCCGCATGCGGTCTATCTGTGGACCTTGCCGATGTTCCATTGCAATGGCTGGTGCTTTCCATGGACGCTGGCGGCGAATAGCGGCACGAATGTCTGCTTGCGCGCGGTCGAAGCGCACGCGATTTTCCAGGCGATACGCGAACATCGCGTCAGCCACTATTGCGGCGCGCCTATCGTCCATTCGATGCTGATCAACGCGCCCGCCGAATGGCGCGCCGGCATCGAGCACGACGTCCATTGCCTGATTGCCGCCGCGCCGCCGCCCGCCGCGGTGATCGAAGGCATGACCCAGATCGGCTTCGACATCACCCATGTCTATGGCTTGACCGAAACCTTCGGTCCGGCGGCGATCTGCGCCAAGCACGACGCATGGTTGGACTTGCCGCTCGAAAAGCAAGTCGAAATGAATGGCCGTCAAGGCGTGAACTACCATTGCCAGGAAGCGATGACGGTGCTCGACGGCGACAATCACCCCGTGCCGCGCGACGGCGCAACGCTCGGCGAAGTGGCGTTTCGCGGCAATCTGGTGATGAAGGGCTATCTCAAAAATCCGCAAGCGACTGCCGAAGCCTTTCGCGGCGGCTGGTATCACACCGGCGACCTCGGCGTGTTGCAGCCCGACGGTTATGTCAAGATCAAGGATCGCAGCAAGGACGTCATCATCTCCGGCGGCGAGAACATTTCGTCGATCGAAGTCGAGGACGTGCTGTATCGTCATCCGGCAGTCATGGCCGCCGCCGTGGTCGCCACGCCCGACGCCAAATGGGGCGAAGTCCCCTGCGCCTTTATCGAACTCAAGCCGGGCTGCGAGGCCGACGCCGACGAACTGCGCGACTATTGCCGCAGCCAGATGGCGCGCTTCAAAGCGCCGCAGCAGTTCGTCTTCGGCCTATTGCCGCGCACGTCGACCGGCAAGATCCAGAAATATCTCTTACGCGAACGCGCACGCTCGACCGACGCGATCGAATAAGACGCAAGCCTATGTGCTTACGATGCGGCGACTTTCCCGGAATGCGCCGCCGAAAGTCGGCGCTGGCGCGACGGAGAGCGTTTATTTTGGCCGAATTTGCGGGTTTCGCATCGCAAAGATCGAATTGACGGCAAAAAGCCGTGCTAATCTTGCTTCCGACGCGCAGAAAATCGACGGCGCCGCCGCTGCGGCGCACGGTTTCAAGTGAATAAGGGAGAAGACTGTGGCAAAAGATCGCACTTACGATATTGTTTTATTTGGCGCAACCGGGTTTACCGGTGAGTTGACGGCGGAATATTTGGCGCGCACCACCGGCGAGCATAAGGGCCTGCGCTGGGCCTTGGCCGGGCGCAATCTGGAAAAACTCGAACAGGTGCGCGCGCGCCTCGCCAAAATCCGCCCCGTGTGCGCCAATCTGGAATTGCTGCAAGCCGACGTCGACGATGCCGCTTCGATACGCCGCATCGCCGAATCGACAGCTGTCGTCATCACTACGGTCGGCCCGTATATCGCCTACGGCGAACCGCTGGTCGCGGCCTGCGCCGAAGCCGGCACCGATTACGTCGATCTGACCGGCGAATCCGAGTTCGTCGACCTGATGTGGCTGCGCTATCACAAGCGCGCCCAGGAAACCGGCGCCCGTATCGTCAATAGCTGCGGCTTCGACAGCATCCCGCACGATCTCGGCGCGTGGTTCACCGTCAAACGCCTGCCCAAAGGCGTGCCGATCAAACTCGAAGGCTTCGTGCGCGCCGGCGGCACGTTTTCGGGCGGCACCTTGCATTCGGCGGTGACCGCATTTTCGCGCGCCCGCAAGGCGGTCGCCGCCAGCCGCGAGCGACGCGCCGCCGAACTGCCCTTGGTCGACCGCAAAGTCGGATCGACGCGCGGCGTCATTCGCTATCTGCGCGCCTTAGGCGCGTGGGCGGTGCCGATGCCGACCATCGATCCGCAAGTGGTGCGCCGCTCGGCGCGCGCCCTGGAGCGCTACGGCCCGGATTTTCGCTATGGGCATTATGTCCAAGTCAAAAAAATCTCGCGCGTCGCCATGCTGCTCGGCGGCGTCGGCGCGATGTTCGCCGGCGCGCAATTCACGCCGACGCGCAAAATGCTGCTGCGCCTCAAAGGTTCGGGCGACGGTCCGGACGAACAGCAGCGCAAGAAAAGCTGGTTCAGCGTGCGCTTTATCGGCGAAGGCGGCGGCAAACACATCATGACCGAAGTCAGCGGCGGCGATCCGGGCTATGGCGAGACCTCGAAAATGCTGGCCGAAGCCGCACTCTGCCTGGCCTTCGACGATCTGCCGACGGCAGGCGGCGTGCTGACCCCGGTGCAATGCATGGGCGATGCGCTGCTCAAACGTCTGCAACGCGCGGATATTCTGTTTCGCGTGATGGAGGGGTAGGACGCGTAGAAAAGTCGGCGCCGGCGAGACGGACGCCGCCGCGCGCACTGTGCTCGCGCCATTTTCGCTTGCAACGGCGGCGACCTATTCGCCGCGAAGGCGCGAACGCCGCTATTTTTTGCTTTTCGGCGTAACGACGTGTTCCAGCGACTGAAGCCACTGCGCGGTCGGCGTGGCTTTGGCCGCGAGTTCTCGCTGTTTC
>DATETD010000322.1:0-14863 GCA_035283885.1 Rhodocyclaceae bacterium | reverse complement strand
GAGGCGATTGAAATGTTCGAGCAGCAGCACTCGGTCGTCGCCGAGTTCGCGCAATGGCGGCACGGTCAGCGTGAATACCGACAGCCGGTGGTAGAGATCGGCGCGGAAACGTCCGGCGCGCACTTCCTTTTTGAGGTCGCGATTGGTGGCGGCGACGATGCGCGCATTCGAACGTCGCGTTTGGGTTTCGCCGACGCGCTGGTAGTCGCCGTTTTCGAGCACGCGCAGCAGTTTGGGTTGCAATTCCAGCGGCAATTCGCCGATTTCGTCGAGCAGCAAGGCGCCGTCGGCGGCGTCTTCGAAGTAGCCGGCGCGCGCGACGCCTGCGCCGGTGAATGCGCCTTTGCTATGACCGAATAGCGTCGCTTCCATCAAACCCGGCGAAATCGCGGCGCAATTGAGCGCGAGGTAGGGCCGATCGGCGCGCTCCGAGTACAGATGCAAGGCGCGTGCGGCGAGTTCTTTGCCGCTGCCGGATTCGCCCTCGATCAGCACCGGGAACGGCGAGCGGGCGAATTGCTTGAGCCGCAGGCGTAAGGCCTGCAGCGCCGGGCTGTGGCCGATCAGTCCCGCTTCGGACGAGGTCAGGGTGTCCTGAAAACTCGATACGCGCGCCAGCAGGGCGCGCAATAGGTCGGGATGCGCCGGTTTGGCGACGAATTCCATCGCGCCTAAGGTGCGTGCATGGCGGGCGTTGCGCTCGTCGCTTTGGCCCGATAGCACCACAATCCGCATCTGCGGCGCATGGGCGAGCAAGTCGGCGATCAAGGCGAAGCCCTCGTCGGGCCGATGCGGCGTCGGCGGCAGCCCGAGATCGATCAGCGCCAAGGCCGGAGGGCGCGGACTGTTGCGCACCCGCGCTATCGCTTGCGCGCGCGTTGCGGCGGTGTCGATCGCATAGTCGCGCGCCAATAGAAAGCAGAGCGAATCGCCGATCAGCGGGTCGTCGTCGACGATCAACAGAGAGGGCAGGGGTGAGGACACGGTGGCGTGAGTTTGCAGGGGCGAACGGGGCGCGAATAGGGTGCGAGTAGGGCGCGATGATAGACTAAATGAGGCGGGTGCGGGATCGATAAGCGTCGGTGGCGCGCGCCATCCGTCCCGTCGGCGCCGACGTTGCTCGCTCAATAGATTTTGCATATCGCCGCGTGCTGGAGGCGATCGTTTTCCGGGAAATCGATAGTGCGTGCGTATTCTGCTAAAATCGCGCGCTCCCAATGCACTGCTCGGACTCGCGGAGTCCGACATTGTCCGGAAAAATTTTAGGTGAATATGTCTCAGGAACCGCTCGTCGAAATTCGCGATCTGAATTTCTCATATGATAAACGCCCGATTCTGACTGGAGTCAACCTCACGGTTCCACGCGGAAAGGTGGTGGCGATCATGGGGAGTTCGGGCTGCGGCAAAACGACGTTGCTGAGACTGATCGGCGGTCAGGTCAAGCCGCAGTCGGGCGCGGTGAAGGTCAGCGGGCAGGTGGTGCACGAACTCGACGCCGAAGGTTTGTACGATATGCGTCGTCGCACCGGGATGCTGTTCCAATTCGGCGCCTTGTTCACCGATATGTCGGTGTTCGACAATGTGGCGTTTCAGATGCGCGAGCACACCGATTTGCCCGAGAGCATGATCCGCGATTTGGTGTTGATGAAACTGCATGCGGTCGGTTTGCGTGGCGCGCATAATCTAATGCCCGCCGAGTTGTCGGGCGGCATGGCGCGGCGCGTGGCGCTGGCGCGGGCGATCGCTTTGGACCCGACCTTGATCATGTACGACGAGCCGTTCGCCGGTCTGGACCCGATTTCCTTGACCATCGTCGGCGATCTGATCCGCAAACTCAACGACGCTTTGGGCGCCAGCTCCATCGTGGTGACGCACGACGTGCATCAGTCGCTGAAGATCGTCGATTATGTCTATTTCGTATCCGCCGGCCAGGTCGTGGCCGAAGGGACGCCTGAAGAAATCCGCCATTCGACGACGCCGTATGTGCATCAGTTTGTGTGGGGCGAGGCCGACGGCCCGGTGCCGTTCCACTTTCCGACGCGTCCTTATGTCGATGAGTTAATGCAGGGCGTCAAAGCGAAATGAGCCGCGGCGAAATGAGCGGCGCAAAGGGAGGTCTGGAAATTCGTGGATAATGCGATGGTGCGTTTCGTGCTGGATGCGTTGGCTCGATTGGGCGCGCAGGTGACGGGGAGAATTTGGCGTCTTGGATTTGCGGCGCGGTTTTTCTTGGCGATCCTTGCGTCGTCGGGAACCGCGTTGCGGCGCATCCATCTGACGATGCGCGAGATTTATTTCGCCGGCGTGCTGTCGCTGATTATCATTCTGGTGTCGGGGCTGTTCGTCGGTATGGTGTTGGGTTTGCAAGGTTACGACACCTTACAGCGCTACGGCTCGTCCGAGGCCTTGGGCGTGTTGGTGGCCTTGTCTTTGGTGCGCGAACTCGGGCCGGTGGTGGCGGCTTTGTTGTTTGCGAGTCGCGCCGGGTCGGCAATGACCGCCGAGATCGGTTTGATGAAGGCGACCGAGCAGTTGTCGGCGATGGAAATGATGGCCGTCAATCCGATCGCGCGTGTCGTGGCGCCGCGTTTTATCGGCGGCGTGCTTTCGATGCCTTTGCTGGCGGCTTTGTTCTCGGCGATGGGGATTTTCGGCGGTTATCTGGTCGGCGTGCATCTGATCGGCGTCGACGAAGGGGCGTTCTGGTCGCAGATGCAAGCTTCGGTGGATTTTCGCGAAGACATTCTCAACGGCGTGATCAAGAGCGTCGTGTTCGGGATTGTCATCAGTTGGGTGGCCGTGTTCGAAGGGTATGACGCCGTGCCGACCGCCGAAGGCGTGTCGCGGGCGACGACCCGCACTGTTGTGACTTCTTCGCTCGCCGTTTTGGCGGCGGATTTTATTCTTACTGCCTTCATGTTCCGGGGATGATGACATGAGTCGTAGCGCGCTCGATTTATGGGTTGGTTTTTTCGTGGCGATCGGTTTGGCCTCGCTGTTGTTTCTTGCTCTTAAAGTCGGTAATCTGGCGTCGGCGAGTTCGACCAAGACCTATACTTTACAGGCGCGCTTCGACAATATCGGCGGCCTTAAAGTGCGTGCGGCGGTCAAAAGCGCCGGCGTGGTGGTCGGGCGCGTCTCGGATATCCAATTCGATCAAAAGGAGTATGTGGCGCTGGTGACGATACAAGTCGACGGACGTTATCGTTTTCCGCGCGACACGTTTGCGACCATCAACACCTCCGGCTTGTTGGGGGAGCAGTATGTCGGTTTCGAGGTGGGCGGCGATCCCGCTGCCTTGAAGGACGGCGATGTCATCAAGAAAACGCAGTCGGCGGTGGTTTTGGAAAAGCTCATCAGTCAGTTCATGTTCGGCAAGGCGGCCGATGGAGGAGCGACTCCCTAGCGTCGGCGCTCGATGCGGCGCAACGCCTTATAAAGGAAACGGAGAATTAAAATGAATACGATCCGGTGGGCCGATTTCAAATCGAATACAAGTAAATTGCGCGGCGCAATGTGGGACGTAATGCGGGCCGCGCTGCTTGGGCTGACGCTTGCGGGCATGCTCGGCGGCTGCGCTACGCCGAATGCCGGCAATGCGGCGAATTCATATGACGAGCGCGATCCGGTCGAGGGCGTCAATCGTGCGGTGTTCGCCTTCAATCAAGGATTGGATACGGTGCTGATTCGTCCCATGGCGGTGGGTTACGAGTTTGTGCTGCCGACGCCGATACGCACGGGCGTCGGCAATTTCTTCGACAATATCGGCGACGTGTTCGTCGGCGTCAATAACCTGTTGCAAGGCAAGGTTGCCGACGCGGCGAGCGATCTCGGGCGCGTGGCGATCAATTCGACCTTGGGGATCTTCGGTTTGTTCGATATCGCCTCGGAAGCCGGTTTGGAAAAGCACGAGGAAGATTTCGGCCAGACCTTCGGTCGCTGGGGCGTGGGCGACGGACCGTATTTGGTCGTGCCGGTGTTCGGCCCGCGCACGACACGCGATACCCTCGGTTTGGTGCTGGATATGAAAGTCGATCCGGTCGGGCAGGTCGACCATGTTCCGACGCGCAACACTCTGACGGCCTTACGGCTCGTGAATACGCGCGCCACCTTGCTGCCGGCGGACAAGGTGATCGAAGAGGCGGCGTTGGATAAATATTCGTATATGCGGGATGCTTATCTGCAACGCCGTCGCAACTTAATTTACGACGGCAGTCCTCCGCGCGATGCGGATATGCGTTGAGTTTGTGTCTACTTTCCAGGGGATTTCGATGAAAACGATGAAAATAATAATCGCGTTGCTTTTTGGGCTGACCTTGGCCTTGGGCGTATTCGGCGTCGTTCGCGCGCAAGAGCTGACGCCCGACGGTTTGGTCAAGAATGTGACGCGCGAAGTGCTCGAAATCGTGCGCAAGGACAAGGAGATTCAGTCCGGCAATTCGGGCAAGATGATGGAGTTGATCGAGGCCAAGGTGTTGCCGCATTTCAATTTCACGCATATGACCGAACTCGCGGTGGCGCGCGATTGGCGTCAGGCCGATGTGGCGCAACGCAAAACCTTGATCGACGAATTCCGCTTGTTGCTGGTGCGCACCTATTCCAAATCCTTGACCGAGTACAAGGATCAGGAGATCGAAGTCAAGCCCTTGGTCTCGAAGGCGGGCGAGACCGATGTGCAAGTGCGCACCGAGATCAAGCAACCCGGCGGACGTCGTATTAAGATGGAATATTGGCTCGAAAAGGTCGAAGGCGGTTGGAAAGTCTACGATATCGTGGTCGAAGGCATCAGCCTCGTGACGAACTATCGCGGCTCGTTTTCCAGCGAAGTGCGCAACGGCGGCATCGACGGTCTGATTAAATCCTTGCAAGCCAAGAACAAAACCGGTGCGGCTGCAACGGCAGCGGCAACGAAAAAATGATACAGCTTGAGGCCGATAGCGTCGGTGGGCGGATTCGCGTGTCCGGCACCATGAGGATGTCCGATGCGGCGGAGTTTCTCGCTAAAGGCGAAGAGGCCTTGGCGGCGATTCCCGGCGGTAAGCGTGCGGTGTTCGATCTGGGCGCGGTTACCGATATGGATTCTTCGTGCTTGGCGGTGGTGTTCGGCTGGATGCGTTGCGCGCGCGCCGCCAAGGTTTCTTTACGACTCATCAATCCGCCGAAAAGCTTGATGAGTCTCGCCGCGGTATATGGCGTCGGCGATCTGCTGCCGCAGCTTTAAGCGCGAGCGGCTCGCGCTCGCCCGGTAATTCCGCCTTCATGATCATTGCGATTCGGATTCAGCAGGTCGGCAAGCGCTTCGGGCAAACCCAGGCGCTCGACGGCGTCGATCTGACGATAGAGCAAGGCGAATTTTTCGGCTTGCTCGGGCCGAACGGCGCGGGTAAAACGACCTTGATTTCGGCCCTGGCGGGCTTGGTGCGCGTCGATAGCGGGTGTTTGAGCGTGATGGGGCTCGATGTGCAACAGGATTACCAGGCGGCGCGGCGACGTTTGGGCGTGGTGCCGCAGGAACTGGTGTTCGACCCGTTCTTCAGCGTGCGCGAAACCCTGAAAATCCAATCGGGATATTTCGGCGTGCGCAACAACGATGCGTGGATCGACGAGATTCTCGACAATCTCGATCTGCGCAGCAAGGCGCAGGCGAATATGCGCACTTTATCGGGCGGGATGAAACGCCGGGTGTTGGTGGCGCAAGCCTTGGTCCATCGACCGCCCGTGATCGTGCTCGACGAGCCGACCGCCGGCGTCGATGTCGAACTGCGCCAAACCTTATGGCGCTTCATTCGGCGCTTGAATGCCGACGGGCATACCATCGTACTCACAACGCATTATCTCGAAGAAGCCGAGAATCTATGCACTAGGATTGCGATGCTGAAAGCGGGGCGCATCGTCGCGCTCGATTCGACCGCCAATCTGTTGCGACGTTTTTCGGCGCACACCTTGCGCTTGCGCTTGGCCCCGGCGGCGGGCGGGGTGGCGTTGGCGGAATGTTGTGCCGGTGCGACGGAGCAGGGCGGCTGGTGGCTGTTTCCGTTCGATCGTTTCGACGAGGTCGAGCCTTTGCTCGCACAGATTCGCCAAGCGGGCGGCGTTATCGCCGACCTGGAAATCGGCAAGCCCGATCTTGAGGATGTGTTTCTGCGGGTGATGCAAGGACAGGATGGGCGTGCGGATGGGCTATAGCGGTTTTTATACCTTGTTCTACAAAGAAGTGTTGCGCTTCTGGAAGGTGGCGTTCCAGACCGTGGCGGCGCCGGTGCTGACGGCGGTGTTGTATTTGCTGATTTTTTCGCAAGTGCTGGCCGAGCATGTCGCCGTGTATGGCACGCCGTATGCGTCCTTCCTGATTCCTGGATTGGTGATGATGTCGGTATTGCAGAACGCCTTCGCCAACAGCTCTTCGTCGCTGATTCAATCCAAGGTGCTCGGCAGCATCGTCTTCGTGTTGTTGCCGCCGATTTCCTATCGCGAATTTTTCGCCGCCTATGTGCTGGCGGCGATGGTGCGCGGTGTGGTGGTGGGTTTGGGGGTGTTGCTGGCGTCGGCGTGCTTTGCGCCCTTGATGTTCGAGCATCCGTGGTGGATCGCGACCTTTGCCTTGCTCGGCGGCGCTTTATTGGGGAGCTTGGGCGTGATCGCCGGCATTTGGGCCGATAAATTCGATCAGTTGGCGGCGTTTCAAAATTTCCTGATTATGCCTCTGACTTTCTTGTCCGGCGTGTTCTACTCGATCCATTCCTTGCCGCCGATCTGGCGCGAACTATCGAGATGGAATCCGGTATTTTATATGATAGATGGTTTCAGATACGGTTTTTTCGGCGTGTCGGACATTGCGCCATGGTGGAGTCTGAGTGTGGTGGCGAGTTGCTTACTCGCCTTGTCGGCCCTGAGCTTGCGTTTGTTGCGCACCGGGTACAAACTGCGCGCTTGAGGTGTAGGCGCAGTAAAAAATGGATAGGATGCAAGAAAATGCTTGAATGCTCGCAAGTGGAAACATGGATTAAAACCGGTTTGGAATGCCGACATCTCGCGGTCGAGGGGGACGGTCATCATTTTTCGGCGCTGATCGTCAGCGACGAGTTCGATGGATTGAACCGCGTGCGGCGTCAGCAGCGTGTGAATGCGATTCTTAAACCGCATTTCGACAGCGGCGAATTGCACGCTTTATCGATGCAGACCTTGACGCCCGCAGAATGGGCGGCGAACGGAGGCGGCTGATGGATAAATTGGCGATTCAAGGCGGCGTGCCGTTGAATGGCGAAATCGCGATATCGGGTGCCAAGAACGCGGCTTTGCCCTTGCTGTGCGCGGCCTTGCTGAGCAAGGAGCCGCTGGTTCTGCACAATGTGCCGCGGCTCAACGATATCGGCACGATGCTGAAATTGTTGGCGCAAATGGGCGTGAAGATTACGCGCGAGAATACAAAAGTCGGCTCTGGCAGTACGGATACAAGCGCGGATACAAGCGCGGATGCGGATACGGTCACGCTGGATGCTTCCGGTTTGAACAATCCGCTCGCGCCCTATGAATTGGTCAAGACGATGCGCGCCTCTATCCTGGTGTTGGGGCCGCTGGTCGCGCGTATGGGCGAGGCCAAGGTGTCCTTGCCCGGCGGTTGCGCGATCGGCGCGCGTCCGGTCGATCAGCATATTCGCGGCCTGCTGGCGATGGGTGCCGAGGTCGGCGTCGAGCATGGCTATGTGCTGGCGCGCGTCGCGCGGCTTAAAGGCGCGCGGTTATTCACCGATATGGTGACGGTGACCGGCACCGAGAACCTGATGATGGCGGCGTGTCTGGCCGACGGCGAAACCGTGATCGAAAACGCTGCGCGCGAGCCGGAGGTGGTCGACTTGGCGAACTGCCTGGTGGCGATGGGCGCGCGCATTTCGGGCGCGGGTTCGGATGTGATCCGCATTCAGGGGGTGCCCGAATTGCATGGTGCGGAATATCGCATCATGCCGGATCGTATCGAAACCGGCACCTATCTGTGCGCGGCGGCGGCGGCGGGCGGCGAAATCCGTCTGACCGCCACCTCGGCGGCCTATCTCGATTCCGTGATCGACAAACTAATGGATATCGGTTGCGATATCGTCGCCGAGCGCGATGCGATACGGCTCAAGTCGCCCGGCTACGATAGTGGGCAACTGACGGCGGTGAATATCCGCACCGCGCCGTATCCGGCGTTTCCGACCGATATGCAAGCGCAATTCATGGCGCTGAACGCGGTGGCGCAAGGCTCGGCGGTGATGCGCGAGACGATTTTCGAGAACCGCTATATGCATGCGGTCGAGTTGATCCGCCTCGGCGCGGACATCAAAATCGACGGCAATATGGCCTTCATCAAGGGCGGCGTGCGTTTGCAAGGGGCGACGGTGATGGCGACCGATCTACGCGCCTCGGCCAGTCTGGTGATCGCCGGACTGGTGGCGCAAGGCGAGACGCTGATCGAACGGATCTACCATCTGGACCGCGGCTATGAGCGCTTGGAGCAAAAGTTGACGGCCTTGGGCGCTCAGGTGCGGCGAATAAAATAAATGACAAATGCTATGAATACCGACTCGACGATTACCATCGCCCTATCGAAAGGGCGCATTTTCGAAGAAACCTTACCCTTGCTCGCGGCCGCGGGGATTGTGCCGAACGAAAACCCCGAGCATTCGCGCAAGCTGATTATCGGCACGCAGCGCGACGATGTGCGCGTGGTGATCGTGCGCGCTTCGGACGTGCCGACCTATGTGGAATACGGCGCGGCGGATTTGGGCATTGCCGGTAAGGATGTGCTGATCGAGCATGGCGGGGCGGGGTTGTATCAGCCGCTGGATTTGAATATTTCGCGCTGCCGCTTGTCGGTGGCCGCGCCGTGCGGTTTCGACTATGCGGCGGCGGTGCGCTCGGGCGCGCGGCTGCGCATCGCCACCAAATACATTACCGTGGCGCGCGAGCATTTCGCCGCCAAAGGCGTGCATGCCGATCTGGTCAAGTTGTACGGCTCGATGGAGTTGGCGCCGCTGGCCGGCTTGGCGGACGCCATTGTCGATCTGGTGTCGACCGGCAGTACGCTCAAGGCCAATAATTTAGTCGAGGTCGAACATATCATGCCGATTTCGGCGCGTCTGGTGGTGAATCAGGCTGCATTGAAGATGAAGCGCGAATTATTGCAGCCGGTGATTAGCGCGATCGAGGGGGCGATCGTATGATGCGTCGCCTGTGTTCGAGTCAAGCCGATTTCACAGCGACCTTGGATGCGCTGCTACATGTCGATCAGGCGACCGACGACGGTATCGAAGCGACGGTCGGCGAGGTGCTTGCGCGCGTGCGGCGCGAAGGCGATGTCGCCGTGTTGGACTACACCCGACGTTTCGATCGGCTCGAGGTGCAAACGATGGCGCAGTTGGAGTTGCCGCGCGCCGAGTTGCTGGCGGCGCTCGCTAGCCTGCCGTCCGAGCAGCGCGCGGCGCTCGAACAGGCGGCGCAACGCATACGCGCCTATCACGAACGGCAGAAAGCCGAGTCGTGGAGCTTTACCGAGGCCGATGGCACGCGCCTGGGGCAGAAGGTGACGCCGCTCGATAGCGTCGGCCTGTATGTGCCGGGCGGTAAGGCGGCGTATCCGAGTTCGGTGTTGATGAACGCCTTGCCCGCGAAAGTCGCCGGCGTCGGGCAGTTGATCATGGTCGTGCCGACGCCGCGCGGCGAGAAAAATGCGCTGGTGTTGGCGGCGGCGGCCCTGGCCGGCGTCGACCGCGTGTTTACCATCGGCGGTGCGCAAGCGGTGGCGGCCTTGGCCTACGGTACGCAGACCGTGCCGCAAGTCGATAAGATCGTCGGTCCCGGCAACGCCTATGTCGCCGCGGCCAAGCGGCGCGTATTCGGCACAGTCGGCATCGACATGATCGCCGGACCGTCCGAGGTGCTGGTGATCGCCGACGCTTCGGCCAACCCGGATTGGGTGGCGATGGATTTATTCGCCCAGGCCGAACACGACGAGTTGGCGCAATCGATTTTATTGAGCCCGGATGCGGAATTCATTGACCGCGTGGCGGCAAGCATAGACGCTCTATTACCGACCATGCCGCGTCGCGAGGTGATCGCCGCCTCCTTGCAAGGGCGCGGGGCCTTGATTCGAGTGCGCGATCTCGACGAGGCCTGCGAATTGGCGAACCGCATCGCGCCCGAGCATCTCGAACTCGCGACGGATAATGCGAATGCGCTGGTCGATAAGATCCGCAACGCCGGTGCGATATTTGTTGGGCATTATTCGTCGGAATCGCTCGGCGATTATTGCGCCGGACCCAATCATGTGCTGCCGACTTCGCGCAGCGCGCGCTTTTCTTCGCCGCTGGGCGTGTATGATTTTCAGAAACGTTCGAGTTTGATCGAGATTTCGTTGGCCGGGGCGCAGACCTTGGGCGGCGTGGCGTCGGTTTTGGGGCGCGGCGAAGGCTTGATCGCGCATGCGCGCGCGGCGGAGTTGCGCGTGACGAAGCTATAAAGGAGACGACTATGCGTTCGTTGCCGGGTGCGGCAAGCTATGCCGATTTATGCAAACTTCCTCCCCATTTAATTGGGGAAATCGTGAGGGGGCAGATGATCACTCATCCGCGACCTGCGCCCAAGCATGCGACGGCCTATTCGGCGCTTGGCGGCGAGTTGTGGAACCCCTTCCATCGGGGACGCAATGGCCCCGGCGGTTGGTGGATACTCGACGAGCCCGAACTGCATTTGGACGAGGATATTCTGGTGCCCGATATGGCCGGATGGCGACGCAGCCGTATGCCGAGCCTGCCCGAGACCGCCTGGTTCGAGCTTGCGCCGGATTGGGTGTGCGAGATACTGTCCCCCAGCACCGCGCGTAGCGATCGCGTCGGCAAGTTGCCGATCTATGCGCGCCAGGGCGTAAGCCATGCCTGGTTGGTCGATCCCGAATTGCGCACGCTGGAGGTATTCGAAAATATGTCCGGTAAATGGTTATTGTTGGCGGTGCTCGAAAACGACAATGCGGTGTCGCAAGCGCCGTTCGATGCGATTACTTTCGATTTGAGCGATTTATGGGCGGATTGACGACGGTTAAAGCGAGCTTGCTCGAAGCGCGGCAGGGACTCGATCGTCTGTTAAGCGACGAGTCACTGTTGGCGACCATCGCCGCAGCCGGCGAGGCTTTGGCGCAGGCTTTGCAGCAGGGCGGCAAAGTGTATTCCTGCGGCAACGGTGGCTCGATGTGCGATGCGATGCATTTCGCCGAAGAGCTTTCCGGACGTTATCGCAAAGACAGGCCGGCCTTGGCGGCGCTATCGATCTCGGACCCCAGCCATATGAGTTGCGTATCCAACGATTACGGTTACGAGCACGTATTCTCGCGTTTTCTGCAAGCACATATTCGGTCGGGCGATGTTTTGCTGGCGATCAGCACCAGCGGCGCGAGCCCTTCGATTCTGAATGCGACGCAGGTCGCGCGCGCGGCGGGCGCGACGGTGATCGGCTTGCATGGCCGGCCCGGCAGCGCCTTGGCCGCTTTGGCGGAGTTCGATCTCGTTACGCCCGCCGGACAGTTCGCCGATCGGGTGCAGGAATTGCATATCAAGGTGATTCATATTCTGATCGAACTGGTCGAGCGACGTTTGTTTCCGGCGAACTATGTTTGACGAGCGTAGCCGTGAACGTAGAATCCGCTTGCGTGCGCTTGGAAGGGGCTAGAAATGCAGATTGTTATCGTCGACGATACCCAGATCAACCTGACCTTGATGGACGCTTTGATCCGGCGGATCGAGGGTTGTATGCCGATGTGCTTCTCGGATTCGGCCAAGGGTTTGGCCTGGTGTGCGGCCAACGACCCGGATCTGATTATCGTCGATTACATGATGCCCGCGCCGGACGGCATCGAATTTATCCGGCATCTTCGCGCGTCGGGGCAGACCCTGAGTCAGACGCCGATTTTGATGGTGACGGCGGATCACGAAAAAGAAGTCCGTTATCGGGCGCTCGAAACCGGGGCGACGGATTTTCTGACCAAGCCGATCGATCGCATCGAATTCACTTCGCGCGTAAAGAATATGCTCGCGATTCGTCGATGTCATCTGTTGTTGAAAAATCGCGCCGACTCCTTGGCGGCGGAAGTGCGCGAAGCGACCGCCGAAGTGCGCGAGCGCGAACAGGAAACGATCGTTCGCTTGGCGCGCGCCGCCGAGTTCCGCGATCCGGAGACGGGCAGCCATATTCTGCGCATGGCGCATTATTCGCATTTGATGGCGAAATACCTGGGCTGGGACGAGGAGCGGCAAGACATGTTGCTGAAAGCCGCGCCGATGCACGATGTCGGCAAGTTGGGCACGCCCGATCATATCTTGCTGAAGCCTGGAAAACTCACGACCGAAGAATTCGATATCATGAAGCGTCACGCCGTCATCGGTTGGGAGATATTGAAGGATTCGACTTCGCCCATCCTTTGCCTGGCGGCCGAGATAGCACTGACCCATCACGAGAAATTCGACGGTACGGGTTACCCGAACGGTTTGGCGGGCGAGGCGATACCGGCGTCGGGCCGCATCGTCGCGGTTGCAGATGTGTTCGACGCCCTAACCTCGGCGCGTCCCTACAAGCCGGCGTGGGAGATCGAGCGGGCTTTCGCCCTGTTGCGCGAAAGCAGCGGAACGCATTTCGATCCGGAATGCATCGAAGCTTTCTTTATTATGCAAGATGAAATTCTGGACGTGCGCGAGCGTTACCGGGATCTCGAGGGCGACGGCCGGTTCTGAGCGGTAATCGATTTCGCGCATCCGTCCCGTCAGCGCCGACTTTTGCCGTAGCGGACGAACTTTTCAGCTTGGCTTATAATCCACACGATGACACCTACCGACAACGCATCCTCTACGCATAGTCCGCATTCCCGTTTGCTCCCCGTCGCCGTCGCCGCCATGGGCGTGGTCTACGGCGATATCGGCACTAGCCCGCTCTACACCATGAAAGAGGTCTTTAACGGGCATCACGCGGTGGCGGTGACCCCCGATAATATCCTCGGCATTCTCTCGCTGATCTTTTGGGCAATGACGATTACGGTGTCGCTGAAATATGTGATGTTTATTATGCGTGCGGATAATCGCGGCGAGGGCGGCATTATGGCGCTGACTTCGCTCGCTTTGCGCACCAAAAACGCCGGACCGGGATTACTCTGGCTGATGTCGGCGCTCGGCATCTTCGGCGCGGCGTTGTTTTACGGCGATGCGGTGATTACGCCGGCGATGTCGGTGCTGTCCGCCGTCGAAGGTTTGGAGGTCGCGACGCCCGTAATCAAACCTTATGTGGTGCCGATCGCTATCGTCATTCTGGTAGTGCTGTTTCTGTTTCAGCCGCGCGGCACCGCCAGCGTCGGCGCCCTCTTCGGCCCGGTGATGATGTTTTGGTTCGGCACGTTGGGCGCACTCGGCCTATGGAATATTCTCAAACATCCGGACGTGATGGCGGCGGTCAATCCCTGGTATGCCGTACATTTTTTTATCGAAAATCGCACCCATGCCTACCTCGCCTTGGGCGCCGTGGTGCTGGCAATTACCGGCGGCGAGGCGCTTTACGCCGATATGGGGCATTTCGGTCGTCGACCGATTCTATGGGCATGGGCGGTGTATGTATTTCCCTGTCTGTATTTGAATTATCTGGGGCAGGGCGCGTTGATCCTCGCCGATCCCTCGGCGGTGAAAAATCCCTTCTTTCATATGGCGCCGGACGAATTGCTGATTCCCTTGGTGTGTCTGGCCACGGCGGCGGCGGTGATCGCCTCGCAGGCGGTGATTTCGGGCGCCTTTTCGCTGACCAGTCAGGCAATTCAATTGGGTTATTGTCCGCGGATTCGCATCAAATTCACTTCCGAACGCGAAAAGGGACAAATTTATATCCCGAACATCAATTGGCTGTTGCTGTTCACGGTGATCGTGCTGGTGTTGGGTTTCAAGACCTCCTCCAATTTGGCTTCGGCCTACGGCATCGCCGTGACCTTGACCATGATGATCGACACCATCCTCGCCTTTGTCGTGGTGCGCGCTCTGTGGAACTGGAACTGGCTTAAGGCCGGATCGTTTCTCGCCTTGTTCATCGTCGTCGATTTCGCCTTCTTCTCGGCGAATCTCGTCAAGGTGCTCGATGGCGGTTGGTTTCCGCTGGTGTTGGGTCTGGCGGTGTATGCGCTGCTATCGACCTGGCGACGCGGGCGCACATTGTTGTACAGCAAGCTCGGCGCCGAATCGATGCCCTTGCAAGCCTTTCTCGAAAGCATGGATTACGGCGGCCCGCACCGCGTCGAGGGCACCGGAATCTTTATGGCGACGCGCCCCGACAGCGTGCCGCGCGCGATGTTGCACAATATGCTGCACAATAAGGTGCTGCATGAAAGAATCATTCTGCTGCATGTCGATCTGCAAGATATTCCGCATATCGACGACGTGGATCGCATCCGTGTCCATGCCTTGCCGCATGGTTTCTATCGCGTGATCCTGTCGTATGGTTTCAAGGACGAGCCGAACGTGCCCGCCGCGCTCGAAGCCTGCGAGGCGAAAGGGCTGGAACCGATAGAAATGATGGAAACCTCGTTTTTCCTCGGGCGCGAGACCATCGTGCCGAACCGCATTCCCGCGATGAACTTCTGGCGGCAGGTGGTGTTCATGTGGATGTTCCGCAATGCCGACGCCGCCACCGCCTTCTTCAAAATTCCGACCAATCGCGTGGTCGAACTCGGCACGCAGATCGAACTTTGAGCGACTATAGTGGTCCCCAATTTCAAGACAGTAGTTTAAGGGACTTCACATAATTTAACCAGTAGATAGAGTCGGCGATTGGGGCTTGATATCGATGAACCATTTGCCAAGTTCCGGTA
>DATETD010000321.1:0-4316 GCA_035283885.1 Rhodocyclaceae bacterium | reverse complement strand
GATGCAGGCGCCGCCCGCGCAAGTCGAACTCGATCTGCCGCCGCCGACAGCGTCGGTAAATGCGCCGCCGGTCGTCGAGTCCTTTGTACAGCCCGTCGATCTGCCCCCAACGACGCCTGTTCCTCCGCTAGCTCGTCCGACCTTGCATCCGGCCTTGCAGTGGCTGCTGGGTGGTAACACCGTGGTGCGCGTCGGCATCGTCATCCTGTTTTTCGGCATCGCCTTCCTGCTCAAATACACCTACGAGCACGCCTATGTGCCGCTGTCCTTGCGGCTGACCGGCGTGGCCGTGGGCGCGTTGGCGCTGCTGGTCGTCGGTTGGCGGCTACGCCGGCGTCGGCCCGATTACGCCTTACCCTTGCAAGGCGGCGGCGTGGGGCTGTTGTATCTGACGATCTTCGCCGCGTTTCGCCTGTATCGCCTGCTGCCCGCGACGCCGGCGTTTGCGCTGATGGTGGTGATCGTCGGCTTTTCGGCGGCGCTGGCGGTGTTGCAGGATTCTTTGGCGCTCGCCGCCTTCGGCGTCGCCGGCGGCTTTCTCGCACCCTTGCTGACCTCGACCGGCCAGGGCAGCCACGTCATGCTGTTTTCGTATTACCTGCTGCTGAATCTCGGCGTATTCGGCATCGCCTGGTTCAAGTCCTGGCGCGTATTGAACCTGATCGGTTTTCTATTCACTTTCGTGATCGGCGCGATTTGGGGCTGGAAATTCTATGGCCCGCCGTATTTCGCCTCGACCGAACCTTTCCTGATCGCATTTTTCCTGCTGTACGTCGCGATTCCCTGCCTGTTCGCGCGGCGGCAGGCGCTGGAACTGAAGAAATATGTCGACGGCACGCTGGTGTTCGGCGTGCCGCTCGCGGCCTTCGGCTTGCAATGCGGTCTGGTCAAAGAGATCGAATACGGCGCGGCCTGGAGCGCCTTGGCCCTAGCTGGATTTTATATAACCATTACATGGCTGCTATGGCGCGGCGCGGCCGGTCGTTTGCGCCTACTGGCCGAATCCTTTCTTGTGCTGGGCATCGGTTTCGCCACGCTGACTTTGCCGCTGGCCTTCGATGGCCGCGTCACTGCCGCCGCCTGGGCGGTGGAGGGTGCGGCCATCGTCTGGGTCGGCGTCCGGCAGCAGCGCCTCTTTGCGCGCAGCGTCGGCATCGCCTTGCAATTCATGGCGGGTTATGCGTTTCTGTTGGCGACGAACAAGGGCGCGAGCGCGCTGCCGATACTCAATAGCGGCTTTATCAGCGGTGCGATGCTGACTTTCGGTGCGCTGTTCTGCTCGGCCTATCTCGCGCGCCATGCCGACAAATTGACGGAATGGGAGTCGCCGTTCGCGGCGATTTTGCTGGGCTGGGGCGTGCTGTGGTGGTCGGGGATCGGACTGCACGAAATCGACCGCTACGTCGCCGCCGACTATCGCTCGCATCTCGGCCAGCTCTTCCTCGTGGCGTCGGCGGCGCTGTTCGGCGTAGTGTCGCGCGCCTTGGCTTGGCCGCTCGCACGTTGGCCCGCCTACGCGATCGCGCCGCTCGGCGCTGTGTTCGTACTGATCGATTTCGACCGTATTCCGCATCCGGCGCAAGATTTGGGATTCGCGACCTGGCCGGCGATATTTCTGTTGCATCTATGGACTTTGCGCCGAAGCCAAGGAGGCGAAGCACGCCTGCATGCGATCTGGCATGCGCTGGGCGTCTGCTGGCTGGCGCTCGTCGCCGCGTGGGAATTGGCCTGGCAGATCGACCAAGCAGTCGACGGGCGGCATGTCTGGCCGGCGATCGCCTGGGCGATCGTCCCATGCGCCATGCTCGCCGCCGTATCTAGCGCCGCGTTGCGCCGACGCTGGCCGCTCGCCGACTGGCGCGATAGCTACTTGGACTTCGGCGCCTATCCGCTGGCCGGGTTTCTCTGCCTCTGGTCGTTGGCGACTAATCTTGCCGGCAGCGGTAACCCCGCGCCCTTGCCGTATCTGCCGCTGCTCAATCCGCTCGACCTGGCGCAAGGCCTGGTGGTGGCGACCTTGCTGAATTGGCATTTTCTGCGGCGGCGGCTGGGCTATAACTTTATCTGCGGCGCGACATCGACGCCGACCTATACGCTGATCGGCGTCATGCTGTTTGTCTGGGCCAACGGCATCGTGTTGCGCACCCTGCACCATTGGGCCGGCGTGCCGTTCGACCTAGCGAGCATGGCGCGCTCGGTGCTGGTGCAAGCGGCGCTGTCCTTGCTCTGGACTACGCTCGCCTTGCTGCTGATGGCGACCGCCGCGCGGCGCGCCTGGCGCACGCTGTGGATGGTCGGCGCGGGACTGATGGCGGTGGTGGTCGCCAAGCTGTTCCTGATCGACCTATCGAATATCGACGGCATCGAACGCATCGTCTCGTTTATCGGCGTCGGCGTATTGATGCTAGTGGTCGGTTATGTCGCGCCCTTACCGCCGAAACCAGGAGACGCGGCATGAAGTTAGAAAAAAAAGCCGTTATCCACGAAATACACGAAAGACACGAACAAAAACAAGCGCTTGTACTGAGAGTTCATTCAGCCATCGGGTGGTAGCTAAGAAATAAGCATATCGTTGATTATTCTCGTGTCTTTCGTGATTTTCGTGGATAAGAAAGGTTTTTAGCATGAAGCGACTGCTTGCAGTGGTATTACTCGGCTTGGGCGTGGCCTGGGCGGCGGAGAGCACGGATAAACCCGGCGATTTCGCCTATGGGCTGCCGTTGCAAACCGATGGTCGCGCCGGGCTGTATCGCCTCGACCTGCCCGCCGTGGTCTATCGCGGCCTCGCCTCGCGCGAACTGGCCGACCTGCGCGTGTTCAATGCGGCGGGCGAAGTCGTGCCTTATGCAGTGCAAGTCCATACCGCGAGCGAAACTCCGCCGCCTCAACCCGAGCTTCGCGCCTTAAAGATATTCCCGCTCTACGGCGCAACCGCGCCGCTCGCCGACGAGTTCTCGTTGAAAATCGAGCGCAACGCCGACGGCGAAATCCTCCAACTGCAAAGCCGCAGCGCGCCGCCCGCCGCCAAACTGCACGCCTATCTGCTCGATGCGCGCGCGCTGCCGCAACCGATTCGCGCATTGGAATTCGATATCCAAACGGCGACCTCGTATGCGGCGAAAGTGCGCATCGACGCTGGCGACGATCTGGCGCATTGGACTACGCTGAGCGACGGCGTGCCCTTGGTTGCGCTGGAGCATGGCGGCGAACGCCTGCAACAACGGCGCATCGAATTCGCCGCGCCACATCGGGCGCGCTACTTCCGTATAAGCTGGGAGCGTATGCCGTCCGACGCGCGCCTAAGCGCCGCCTATGGCGAAAAGGCCGGCGAACGCATCGACCCGCCGCGACTCTGGCAATGGGCCACCGCAGACGGAGCGGCGACTACGACTACGGCAACGGCAGGCGCTCGCGGCGCTTATGACTACGAATTCGACTTCGCCGCCCATTATCCCGCCGACCGGCTGCGGCTCGAACTGCCGCAAGCCAACACCGTCGCGCAGATCGAACTGTTCGCGCGCCAACGCCGCCAAGACCCCTGGCGCCCGGTAACGCGCGCACTCGCCTACCGGCTGCAGCAGCCCGGCGGAGAATTGACCAATCCGGATTTCGCCGTCGGCCTGCATAATCAACGCTACTGGCGGCTCAAAGTCGCCGACAAAGGCGGCGGCCTCGGCGCCGGCCAACCGCGACTCGGCCTGGGCTGGCGCGCCCACCGCCTGTTCTTCGCCGCCCGCGGCAACGGCCCGTTTATGCTCGCCTTCGGCCAGCCCAAGGCCAAACCTGCGGCCTACGCCATCGACGCTTTACTGGCGGGACAGCGGTCGCCCAAGGACTCCGCAGATATCGATATCGCTATTGCCGGTGTTGCCGAGACCGCGCTCGACCTCAAACAAAGCGACCAACCGCCCGCCGCACGCGTGATCGCCGACGATGGCTTCGATTTCAAACCTTGGCTACTCTGGGCCAGCTTGATCGCCGGCGTGGGGCTGTTGGGCGGGATGGCGTGGAGTTTATGGCGGCAGATGGGGAAGGCGGAGTAGGGCGGAGCCGTCTCGCCAGAGCCGACTTTTATCGCTGCAGACCAGCGGAGGCTGTCTAGGCTTGCGGCGATGGTTTTAGGGGGCCGGATGGTGTCCGCCATAGCCCAGACTAAGCCGCTGCCTCACCGAAATTTGTCGTCAGGGTGCGCCGGAACGATGCTGGGGTGCGGTCGAATGACTTTCCGGTGAGGCAGAACGATGCTACCGTAGTCGATTTTTAACAGTAAATTCATCATGTTACGCTATGGTCTCGCGGTAGAGCGATTCTGCCGC
>DATETD010000320.1:0-5592 GCA_035283885.1 Rhodocyclaceae bacterium | reverse complement strand
GCTGTGCGGCGGCGGGGTGCGCGGGTCGTCGCTCGGCATGCCCCAGAATTCGAACACCGTGACCGCCAGTCGTGCATACAGGTCGGGATCGCGCGCCTGTAACTCGTGCGGATTGCGATAGGCCGCGAGCGAGCCGCCGGCGCGTTCGGCTTGCAGGCAAAACTCGCGCCAGACCATAAACGCTTGCACCGCCACGGGTCGATAGGCGTCGAACAGTTTCAGCCGCCAGCCGGGCCGCTCGATCTCAAGCGCCGCCTGCGCATGCAGCAGCGCATCGAGCACGCGCCGCCTCAGCATCCACGGCGACGCCGCGCCATACGGCGCATCGAGCGCCACATAGCCATGCGGCTGGAAAAAGGCAAAGGCGGCGGCGGGAATTTCGATCAGCGGATCGCCGCATTCGCGAATCGGCATGGCTTGGTAGGTTTTCATATGCATATCGGCGAGGTTCGGATCGACATTATCCCATTCCCGCAGGCGGTCGCTGCGCCATTCGGCGCAGAGTTACCCCTGCCCAACGGACTCTTCGAAAGTCGGCGCCGGCGGGACGGATCGGGCGGTTTTAACTTCGTCGATATAGGCCGCGTTCGCCTGACGCTGGAACTGCCCCAGCAACTCGCTATAGCGGTCGCCGTGTTCGCGATTCAGGATGGCCTCGCCGCAGGCGTCGGCAAGACGGTCGGAGGCGCGTTATTTGCCTGAGCGGGGCGAGGGAGCGTGTGCGCCGGATTAGCGTGCTTATTGACGGCAACGGCGCTATCGCTTTGGCGTTATAGTTTCGGCTCTGTCGGCTGAGGTTTCGACGCGACGCGACGTAGGCGGACGAGGATAGGGGAATCGCAATGAGCAGCGTGGAGAAAGAAATGGCGATGATGGGACGGATGAATTTGATGATCAAGGCGGCGGTATTCGCTGCGGATAAGCATCGAGACCAACGACGTAAGGATATGCACGCCTCGCCGTATATCAATCACCCGATCGCTTTGCTGGACGTGCTGGTCAACGAAGGCGACGTGACCAATGTCGATGTGCTGTGCGCGGCCTTGCTGCACGATACGCTAGAAGACACCGCGACCCAAGCCGCCGAAATCGAGGGGATGTTCGGCGGGAAGATCGCGCGCATCGTACAGGAGGTCAGCGACGATAAAACCTTGGCCAAAGCCGAGCGCAAGCGCCGGCAGATCGAACACGCCCCGCATATTTCGTCCGAAGCCAAGCTGGTCAAGCTGGCCGACAAAATCTGCAATCTGCGCGATATCCTGGTGTCGCCGCCGGCGGGTTGGACGTTGGCGCGCAAGCAGGAATATTTCGATTGGGCCGCCCAAGTCGTCGTCGGCCTACGCGGCGTGCATCCGCAACTGGAATCGATTTTCGACACGCTCTACGCACGCCATAGCGAACTGGGGTGATGGGGCTGGCTTGACCGTGTCGCGATCCGTCTCGCCGGCGCCGACTTTCGAGGGACGTCGCCATACGCCCTATCGCGGTCGATTCGCGCCGTCGCCGACCGGGGCTTTGCATTTGGGATCGTTGGTGGCCGCCGTCGGTTCGTATCTCGACGCGCGCGCTCACCAAGGCGAATGGTGGCTGCGGATCGAAGATGTCGATGCGCCGCGCTGCTCCACACAGGCCGCCGCCGATATCCTGCATACCTTGGAAGCATTGGGGTTCGATTGGGACGGTGAAGTGGTGTGGCAAAGCCGCCGCACCGAAGCCTACCGCGCCGCTTTGGAGCGACTCGAAGCCTTGGGCCTGGCCTATCCCTGCGGCTGTACGCGCAAGGAACTCGCCGCTGCGGCGCAGGCCGAAGACGGTTCGGCCTTGTATCCCGGAATCTGCCGCAACGGCTTGCCCCGAGGGAAAACCGCGCGCGCCTGGCGCGTGCGCGTCGATGAAGATCGGATATGTTGGGACGATGCGCTACAGGGGCTGCGTCGTAGCGAACTGGCCAAGGATTCGGGCGATTTCGTCGTGCTGCGCGCCGACGGCCTTTTCGCCTATCAACTGGCGGTGGTGGTGGACGACGCCGCCGCAGGCATGACGCATATCGTGCGCGGCGTCGATTTGCTCGCCTCGACGCCGCGTCAGATTCATTTGCAGCACTGCCTCGGCCTGCCGACGCCGATCTATGCGCATTTACCCATCGTCACCAATGCGCACGGCGAAAAGCTATCCAAACAAACTCGCGCCGCGCCTTTGGATTTACGCCAACCGCAAGCGGAGTTGTTCGCCGCCTTGCAGTTCCTGGGCCAATCGCCGCCGGCGGAACTGCAAGGAGCGAGTCTGGCCGAATTATGGGCTTGGGCTAAGGCGAATTGGCGGCGCGATCGGGTGGCGGTTTGCGGCGAACGCGGCGCTTCGTCCAAGCTTGGCGCCATGGGTTTTGCTAGAATCGCCCGATGAAACATCGCATAGACCCCAAGATCGACTGTGTTTTCAAGGCGCTGCTCGGCTCCGTGGAAAACCGCAATCTGCTGGCGCACTTCCTCAACGCCATTCTGGCGAGCGACTTGCGCGCGCCGATTACCCAGGTCGATATCCTCAACCCCTACAACGACAAGGAATTTCTCGACGACAAACTCAGCATCGTCGACGTCAAAGCTCGCGACGCTGGCGAGCAGATTTATCAGATTGAAATCCAGCTACTCGGCTATGGGCATCTCTCGGCGCGCATCCTCTACACTTGGGCCGATATTTACAGCCAACAACTCCAGAGCGGCAACGATTACCGGATGCTCAAGCCCACCTATGCGATTTGGCTGCTCGCCGAGAATCTGGTCGCCAGCGACACCGATTACCTCCACGCCTACCAACTCCGCGACGCCAAAGGTCGCATCCTGCTCGATCACGGCGGCATATGGCTGCTGGAACTGGATAAATTCAGCACCCAGACGGTCGAAAACGAACAGCAACGCTGGCTGCAATTCTTCAAAGCCGGCGAGCAGTTGGACGATGCAACATTGCCCGACTGGATGACTACCCCCGAAATGAGACAAGCCATGACCACCCTACGCCAGTTTTCCGAAAAAGAGCGCAACTACCACGAGTACCAAGCGCGCCAGAATTATCTGCGCCAACAGCGCACGATACAGTGGGAGATGGAAGAGGAACGGAAGGAAAAACTGCAAGCCTTACTGCGCGAACAGGCCGCACTCAAGGAAAAAGAGGTGGCCTTACAGGAAAAAGAGACGGCGATGCAGAGTGCCGCAGTGGCCATGCAGAAGGCCGAAGTGGCATTGCAGGAAAAAGAGACGGCGATGCAGAAGGCCGAGGCTGCTTTGGCGGAGATCGAGCGACTCAAAGCACTGCTGGCGACCAGGTAAGTGGCGAAACAAGCAAGCCCAACACTCAGCCCCGCCCAATCGGTGAAAACTCGGCGCTGGCGGGACGGATCGACTGCGCCTATTCCGTGCGCAAGGCCTCGACCGGATCGAGCCTCGCGGCGCGTCTGGCGGGCAGCACGCCCGCGGCGAGGCCGATGCTCATGGCGAGGACTTCGGCCAGCAGGATATAGGCAACCGGGGTATGCACCGGCAGCGCGGGCGCGAATAGCCGTATCAATTGCGCGAGGCCCACGCCGAGCAGCAAGCCGAACAGGCCGCCGAGTGCGGCGAGCGCCACGGCTTCGCCTAAGAACAGGCCGAGAATCGTGCGGCGCGGCGCGCCTAGCGCCACCATCAGGCCGATTTCCTGGGTGCGTTCGGCGACGGCGATGGTCATGATGGTGACGATGCCGACGCCGCCGACGGCAAGCGAGATGCCGCCGAGCGCGCCGACCGCCATCGTCAGAATATCGAGGATGCTCGATAAGCTCGTCAGCATTTCCTCCTGGCTGATCAAGGTGAAATCTTCGCGGCCATGGCGCGCTTTGAGCACGTCCTTGATTGCGGCCATGGTCGGCGCGATCGGCGCGCCCTCGGCGACGGCGAGGTCGATTTCGTTGACGCTGGGGCGGTTGAACAGTTCGAGCGCGGCGGCGGTCGGGATAAACGCGGTGTCGTCGAGATCCATGCCGAGGAATTGGCCTTTGCTTTCCATGACGCCGATCACGCGGAATTGTTGGCCGCCGATGCGCACGCGCATGCCGAGGGCGTTTTCCGCGCCGAATAATTCGTGTTTGAGACGCGGGCCGAGCACGGCGAAGGCGCGCGCATTGCCGGTCTCTTCGAGCGGGAGGAACCGACCGCTGCGGATATGGCCTTTGAATACCGCCGGCATGCCGGGATCGACGCCATAGACGGTGACGCGGCGCACGCGACCGCCGACGCCGACTTCGGCGTTGCCGAAGGCGACCGAGGTCGCCGCCTGGATGTTGGGCAGGCGCGCGAGCGCGGCGGCGTCTTCGAGCGTCAAGGGTTTGGCGCTGCTCGGAAAGCCGACCATCGAGGCGCCGCCGGTCTTGGTGCGTCCGGCATGCACGCCGATGACGTTGGTGCCGAATTGGCTGAATTCGCTTAGCACATACCGATGGACGCCTTCGCCGATCGAGGTCAGCAGAATCACGGCGGCGATGCCGACGGCAATGCCGAGCAGCGTGAGGAAGCTGCGCAGGCGTTGTGCGACGATGGCGCGTAGCGCCAGGCTCAGGGCGTCGGCGAGTCGCATTTACCGGCAGGCCCGACGGATTTCAGCGAGATCGGTCAGGCCTTGCACCACTTTTTCGATAGCGTCTTGGCGTAGGGTTTTCATGCCGCCGATCATGGCCTGGCGGGTGATTTCGTCGCTCGCAGCGCCTGCACGCAGCAGGCGACGCAACTCCGAAGTCATTATCAACGCTTCGTGCACGCCGAGTCGCCCGTGGTAGCCCGAACGGCATCGGTGGCAGCCCATGGCGCGCATGCCGCGCAAGGGACCGTCGTTGGCGAATTCCCGGCGCCACCCTTCGATTAAAGCCGCGCGCTCGGCGTCGGACGGCGCGGTTCCGTCGCTGGCGAGGAAATATTCGTTGCCGAGCATCGCCAGTTCTTCGTCGCCGAATTCGTAGCTTTCGCCGCATTCCCGGCAGATTCGCCGCACCAGACGTTGGCTCAGTATCGCGCGGACGGCAGTGGCAAGCGTGTAGGCCGGCACGCCATAGTCGAGCAGGCGGGCCAGCGTGTCGGCGGCGGTCGGCGTCGCTAGCGCCGACAGCGCGAGCGTCCCGCTCATCGAAGCTTCGGCCGTAGCGCGCGCGGTTTCGGCGTCGCGGATTTCGCCGATCATGATGACGTCGGGGTCGGCGTGCAAGAAGGAGCGTAGCGCCGCAGCAAAGGTCCAGCCGCTGTTCGGCTGCACCTGCACTTGGCAGATGTCATTTTGGACGATTTCGACCGGGTCTTCGGCGCTCCATAGTTTGCGTTGCGGGCTGGCGAGTTCGTGCAACAGCGCATGCAGGGTCGTGGTTTTGCCGCTGTCGCTCGGGCCGCAGACGAGTATCAGGCCGTCGGGCTGGTCGATGTGTTCGTGGAGGGCGTTCAGGGTCAGCGGATGCATGCCGAGATCGGCGAGCGGCGTCGGCGCGCTGGACTATACCATGCGTAGCGTCGCCGTCTCCAAACCCTGCGAGGTGGGGATGATCGCGATGCGCAGATCGCGCCTGACGCCGTCGTGGAC
>DATETD010000319.1:0-2110 GCA_035283885.1 Rhodocyclaceae bacterium | reverse complement strand
GCCGTCGGTAAAATCGAATCCCCTTGCTTGAATATCGATACGCATGAAACGGACTCCTTTACAGTTGAAGACGGAGCGCATGCTACGGCACACGAATTCATCCGACAATTCGAATATAATGAGACGATACATCGACAAACTCGATGAGTTACCGCAAAGTCGGCGCTGACGAGACGGCTCGACGACATCGCTATTTGGTAAAGGACAGCCATGGCTGCGCTCAATTTCAAGCACTTGCGCTATTTCTGGATGGTCGCCAAAACCGGCAGCATCGCCCGCGCCGCCGAGCAGTTGCATTTGACGCCGCAAGCGATCAGCGGCCAACTCGGCGAATTCGAGGCGACGCTAGGCGTCGAGTTGTTTCGCCGCACCGGACGCAACCTCGAACTCGCCGATGCGGGGCAGAGCATTCTGAGTTACGCCGACGAGATATTCACCCTCGGCGACGAGCTGCTCGATACATTGCGCAGCCAGCCGACGAAAAAAGCCTTGCCGTTCAGAATCGGCATCGCCGATTCGGTCTCCAAAGCCGTCGCCTATCGACTGGTCGAACCGGCGCTGAAACTCGACGAGCCGGTCAGGCTGATCTGTCGCGAGGGACGGCTCGCGCCCTTGCTGGCCGAATTGGCGATTCATAAGCTCGATATGATTATCGCCGACCGCCCGATGCCGACGCACTTGAACGTGCGCGGTTACAGCCATCTGCTCGGCGAAAGCGGCCTGACGGTGTTCGGCGCGCCCAGCCTGACGCAAACGCTCGCAGCCCGCTTTCCCGCGCTGCTCGACAATGCGCCGTTCTTGCTGCCGGGCGAAGACGTCGCCATACGGCCCAAGTTGATTCAATGGCTGGAAGCCGAGAATCTACGCATTCGCGTTATCGGCGAATTCGACGACAGCGCGCTGACGAAGGCCTTCGGCCAAGCCGGCGCCGGCCTCTTCGTCGCGCCGACCGCGATTGCCGACCACGTCTGCAATCAATACGGCGTCGTAGCGGTCGGCCATATCGACAGCGTCATCGAACAACTCTACGCCATCACTACCGAACGCCAACTGACCCATCCGGCGATTATGGCGATCAGCAAAACGGCGCGGCAGGACGTGTTCGGCGCGGGAAAGCGCGGTGGGGGCGGGAACTAGGCAGGAGAAAGTTGAATCGAGTTTCGGAATACGGCTGAAATCGCCGTGAGAATTTCTCTGTCATATCAAGTGTGGAATCTTGGCCCACGGGTTTGCCCATGCCCGCTGCGCCGACTGCGAACACGAGTCGCATGCCGCCGCGACAAGCGCTACGGCGGCGAAATGCGCATTATCGCCGGCGGCGATGCGATTCGCGATATCCTGACCGTGAAATCCTGGCAATTCCGGATCAATCCAAGACCCG
The DNA here is from genome assembly GCA_035283885.1 of Rhodocyclaceae bacterium. GTDB lineage: Bacteria > Pseudomonadota > Gammaproteobacteria > Burkholderiales > Rhodocyclaceae > DATETD01. The sequence goes on along the minus strand of DATETD010000319.1, from coordinate 729 downwards.
ACCATATGAAATTTCTATTGACCTCGACACCCGGCGGGTGTGAAAATCAGGCAATGGGCATTGGATCGCCTATCCTCTTTTATGCGCAAGAACAGGCGCAACAGTCGATATTAGGAGAAGGAAGATGGCCGCCATCGAACCAAGCTTGATTCGGAAGCTGCAAAAACTTCCGCCGCGACGTTTGGCGGAAGTGGAGGATTTTATTGAATTTCTCGCGACACGAGAAGCTCGCGCAGAGGCAATAGGCCAATTGGGCGAGTCGCTCGCCAAGCTCGATGCCTTGAATTTACCACCATTCTCCGATGAGGAGATCGAGGCGGAAATCCACTCGGCGCGTCAAGAACGCACCGCCCGACGCGCCTAGCCGTGCGCGTCGTGCTCGATACGAACACCTTGGTCTCGGCGCTGCTTTCCTCGAGCGGTCCGCCAAGACGCCTGCTGGATAACGCACGAGCGCAAGTGTTCGAGTTGTGTAGCAGCCCCGTGTTGATTGCGGAATTGGCAGACGTAGTTTTTCGCGATAAATTCGCCAGCCGTTTTAAGCAAGCAGGCTTGACGCCGCTACAGATCGTGGGGGAAATACGTCGCATGGCCTACATGATAGCCCCTACCAGCGTGCCGCGCGTCATTCCCGACGATGCAGACGACGATCATGTATTGGCCTGCGCCTTGGCCGGCAATGTCGATCTGATCGTCTCGGGCGACAAGCATCTGCTGGGTCTCGGTGGC
>DATETD010000318.1:0-9239 GCA_035283885.1 Rhodocyclaceae bacterium | reverse complement strand
GACGCGGCGCAGCGCGAGTCGTTGGCGGCGCTCAGTCGCCAAGTCATTCGGCTACTGGAACTCAGGATAGCCTTGCGCCAAGCCAAGGACATGACGGCCAAGGCGCAGGAATCCGAAGAGCGATTTCATCAGTTGTTTTTACACATGGGGCAAGGCGTGGTGATTCAAGAGGCGGATGGCCGTATTGCCGACGCCAATCCAGCCGCCGAACGTATTCTGGGTCTGAGCTTGGCGCAGATGCGCGGCATCTCGTCGCTAGACCTGCGCTGGCGCGCTATCCATGAGGATGGCGCCGAGTTTCCCGGCAGCGAACATCCGGCGATGTCGGCGCTACGCTGCGGAACGCCCGTTATCGGAGAGGTCATGGGAGTCTTCCATCCTGGCGATGGCGACTGGCGTTGGCTGCGGGTTGACGCCTACCCCCGGCATCATCCGGACAGCGGCGCGATCCAACAGGTTTATTCGGTGTTTAGCGACATCACCGAAACGCGCTCAGCCTTTCTGGAGGTGCGCGAAGCACGCCGATTCCTTTCCGATCTTCTGGCGGCAGCCTCCGAATTATCGATTATCGCCACCAACCGAGAGGGCTTGATTACCACCTTCAATCTCGGCGCCGAGCGCCTGCTCGGCTATACGGCGGCGGAGATGGTCGGCAAACAAACGCCGGCGATCATCCATGTCGCCGCAGAAATCGCGGCGCGCGGTCGGGAACTCAGCGCCGAATTGGGTCGCCCAATCGAAGGTTTTCGGGTATTTGTCGAACTGCCGGAGTGGCATGGCTCGGAAAAGCGCGAATGGACGTATGTTCGCAAGGATGGACAAACCGTTCCGGTATCGCTGGTAGCGACGACGATGCGCGACGATTCGGGCGAGATCGTCGGCTACCTCGGTATCGCCGAAGACATCACCGAGCGCAAACGGGCTGCCGATGCAATCCGCGACCAAACACAGCGCATTCAGACCATTTTGGATAATGTGATCGACGGCATCATCACCATCGACGATCGCGGCATAGTGGCGTCGCTGAACGCGGCCGCCGAACGCATCTTCGGTTTTTCGCCCAGCGAAGTGTTGGGGCAGAACATCAAGATGCTGATGCCCGAGCCTTACCATAGCCAGCACGACGGTTATCTGGCCAATTACCGCGCCACCGGGGTGGAGCGGGTGATCGGCATCGGTCGCGAGGTGGTGGGGCGGCGTAAAAACGGCGCTACCTTTCCAATGGATCTGGCGGTTTCGGAGATCCGCCATGGCGGCAAACGGATGTTCGTCGGTCTGGTGCGCGACATCACCGAGCGCAAGCGCGTCGAAAAAATGAAGAGCGAATTTGTCTCGACGGTCAGTCACGAGCTGCGCACGCCGCTGACCTCGATTAGCGGCGCGCTCGGCCTGATCGTCGGCGGCGCCTTGGGCGACCTTCCCGCGATCATGCAGCCCATGATCGAGATCGCACATAAGAACAGCCTGCGCTTGGCGCATTTGATCAACGATCTGCTCGATATGGAGAAACTTGCCGCAGGCATGATGCGCTTCGATTTTCAAATACACTCCCTGATGCCGTTGGTGGAGCAGGCGATAGAATCGAACCGCGCTTACGCCGAACAGTTCAAGGTGTCTTACGCCTTGACGCGGCGAGCGGACGAAGCTCAAGTTCGCGTCGATAGCGCCAGATTGCAACAGGTTCTCACCAATTTGCTCTCCAATGCCGCCAAGTTTTCGCCGCCGGGGGAGGCAGTGACGATCGAAGTCGTCCGGCATGGACGCGCCGTTCGGGCGACGGTGAGCGATCATGGCCCCGGAATTCCCGAAGAATTCCGCGCACGGATTTTTCAGAAGTTTTCTCAGGCCGACTCGTCGGATACGCGGCAAAAAGGCGGCACGGGATTGGGCTTGGCGATCAGCAAGGAGTTGATCGAAAGCATGAATGGCTTGGTCGGCTTCGACTCGAAGGAAGGCGAAGGTGCGCGCTTCCATTTCGAACTGCCGCTATGGCAACCGCAGGCGATGACGGCGCGCTCCAGCGAGAAAACGTCCAATGCACCGTATCTGCTGGTGGTCGAGGATGAACCCGACATTGCGGAATTATTGAAAATCCTGCTGAGTAACGAAGGCTATCGTGTCGATATCGCCTACGACGGCGAAACGGCGATGAAATTGCTGATGGAGCGCGACTACGCCGCGATGACGCTCGATCTGATGTTGCCGGATTGCAGCGGGGTAAACTTGATTCGCCGCGTTCGCAGCCAGAGCAAAACCGAGCAATTACCGATTATCGTCGTTTCGGCCTATACCGACGATGGGCGACTGGCGATCGGCGGCGAATTCAACGCCACGGACTGGCTGGAAAAGCCATTGCAGGAGCATCAATTACTGGCTGCCTTACGTCATGCGATGGCGGGGCAACCCACGGATACGTTGCGTGTATTGCTGGTCGAGAACGATATCGGCCTACAGCGGAACTTGCGCTCCTTGCTCGGCGATCGCGCCGAATTCGACCTCGCCGGCAGCTTAAGCGAGGCGCGACTGAAATTGACGCAGTATCGCTATCCCGTGGTGGTGCTGAATATGCGCTTACCCGACGGTAGCGGCTGGGAGTTGTTGTCGCAGTCGCACTCGCCGCACCCGGCGCCGGCGGTGATCGTGCTGTCCGACCAGGGAATGATTCCTACGCAGCAAGAAGACAGACAGTTCACCTTGGTCGATCCGGGTCATTCGTCGCAGGATTTGCTGAGATTGCTCGACCGACTGCTCGGTTCGAAAATACGATGAGCATCGAATCTGCCGACTTTCGAGAAAATGCAAGCCGTCCCGCCAGCGCCGACTTTTGATGCGCCACGCCCTCCCGGAGAATTCGCTGTGTGCCGATACGCCGTAGTTTTTCGTATTAAAGTAGGTCTTATGTTGTTGTCGATACTGCCGAATGCATTCGGAGGCAGCCAGCTCGCCATTTGCGAGAAGGCGCCGGAAAGGCCGAACTCAAGCTATTCCCGGCAATTCATCCGCCCCGACGGCGCCGTTTCCCGACTATCCGTCTCGAAACCGGCGCCGCTCACCAACGGTGCGAACGGTGCTCGTTGCCATAGCGCGATCCTTCCGTTACCCGCAAGCGCCATCGTGTGGGCCGAGCGTATTTCCAGCGAAGACGCCAAGACATTTGGCGGGGCGATTGCGCTACAAGGCAATTTCTCGCCGGATCGTGTCGATATCAGCGAAATCATCGATATCCAAGCGCCGCCGCCTCGAATCGCAAATGCTGCGGCGAAGTTGGCGCTGGAGTCGACCGATCCGAATCCGCCAGCGCAATCGCGACCGGTCGCTAGATCGGCATGGATTTGGTCTCCCGCCGTCTGGATCGATACGCCGGAAAAGATATGGGCGATGCAGTCGCGCCATAAGCTGGAGGCGGTTTATCTCACCCTCCCGACGGAAGCGGGGCAGGTTCGCAACATCGATCTGTTAAGCACCTTCGTCACGGAAGCCCGTCGGCGCGGTTTGGCGGTTTGGTCGGTCAGCGGCGATCCCGGCGACGTTCTGGAAGCCAATCGTTCGGCACTCTTGTCGCGTTTGGCGGCCTATGCGGATTACAATCGACGGGTCGCTGCGGGAGCCAGACTCGCCGGCGTTCAACTCGATATCGAACCGTACCTGATTCCCGGCTATCGGCTCTCGCCTGCGGCTTGGCGCGAACGTTATCTGGCGACGGTGCGCATGGCGCGCACGGCATTGCCTGCTTCGACTCGGCTCGACCTGGCGATGCCTTATTGGTGGGCGCGCCATAAAGACTGGGGCGATACTTTGCTCGACGCATTGGCGTCGCTCGACATCGGCATTACCGTGATGAATTACCGCACCGATCTCGACGCACTGCTCGACGGCGCTCGCCCTTTTCTCGAATGGAGTCAGCGGTACGGCAAGCCGGTGAACATCGGTTTGGAACTCGGCCCTATCCCGGATGAAACACGACGTCATTATCGCGGCAGCGCCGATGGCGGAGAATTATGGCTATTGCCGCTCGGCGGCCATCCGGCGCTGATGCTATTGTCCGCTCCGACCGACGGATTGCCCGGCAAGGCTTTCCGCTATACTCACGCCACCGATGCGCCCGCTACGGTCATCACATTCGCCGGTAATCTTGCTCGGTTAGACGCCATGACTGAGAAATTACTGCCCGTTTGGTCCGCCTGGCCGAATTTCGTCGGCTTGACCCTCCATGGATTGGACGCCATCGACTCGAATTCGAGACTTGGCGACTAACGCTCCCTTCATCCTGTCGCCTTATCTCCTTATGTTATCCGCTCAATCGTCCGCTATCGAATCCACTTCGCCCCCGACGATCCTGGTCGTCGAGGACGACGACTCCATCGCCATGCTATTGCGTTTCATACTGGAGCGGGAGGGGTATCTCGTCGTCTATGCCGCCGAAGGCCGCCAAGCCCAAAACCTCATCGCCACGATGGCCCCGCCGAACCTGGTTTTGCTGGATATCATGTTGCCGTATATCGGCGGCTTCGATTTGCTCGATTTCATTCGGAGCCGCGACGCATGGAAAGATTCGCCGGTGTTGATGTTGACGGCCAAAGGCACGGAACGCGATATTGCCAGAGCATTAGATGCCGGCGCCGACGACTATATCGTCAAGCCATTTCAACCCGATGAAATGAAGGCGCGCATCCGACGCCTCTTGCGTCGCACCCAATGAAGCGCTGCATTTTCCTTGCGGCGTCGTTCAGTCTTTGCGCAGTCGCCACCTTGGCGGCGGAGGATATTCTCACCACCGAAGAACGCATGCGGCAGCAACTCGCCCTTCATCCACAAAGCATCGAAGCCCGATTCGGCCTCGCGCGCTCCTTGGCGTGGCAACGTCGTTTCGACGAGTCCGAAGCGGAATTTTCTCGTTTGCTACGCATCGCGCCGAATAACGCCGACTTTCTGCTTGGCGCGGCGCAAGTGCAACTTTGGCGCGGGAATCCCGCAGCCGCTTTATCCACCTTGCGTAAAGCGCGACGACTCGCGCCTCGATATGCGGAGATTTGGCGCACGCAAATCAAGGCCTTATTGGCGCTCGGCGATGCGGATAGGCGGCGGCAAGCGTCGATTATTTTGCAGGAAGCGCAGCGACGTTTTCCGGACGGCGATTGGAATTTGGCTGGGCGTGAAAACGACGCTGCGCCTATCGACCCCGCGCCTGCCAATGCCGCGACTCCCGTAGCGCCTACGCCCACTGTAGTGCTCCCTGTCGCAGCCTATCCTAGCTCGTCGGCTTTGGCGGCGACCCCAAGCCCGATCGCGAAAGACGCTGCCTATCGCTTCGCGGCGGAAGCCGGCGGATCGATAGAGTCGCTGACACACAATTTACCGAACTGGAAAAGCCGCTATCTTTTAGGCGAATGGCGCGACGCGGAGCAGCGCGTGTTTTACGGTGGACTACGAGAAACCGAGCGTTACGGACTCAAGGACACGGAAGTTCAACTCGGCAGCACGACGCCGCTCGATGCCGCTTTCACGCTTCAGTGGGAAGCCGGCGTCAGCGAGGCGCATCGGGTGCTGCCGAAACATTATGGGTCGATTCAAGTACTGCATCGACCCGCGCCGGGATGGAATTGGGGCGTAGGGCTGCGCCGCTCAAGTTACGCAGCCGGTTACAGCCGCGTCGTCAATCTCGGCGCCGATTATTCCTTCGACGCGCAACGAATGGCCTACACGCTCTATCTCGGCGCGCCCGACGGCGCCTCTTTAGTCACCAGTCATCGTTGGCAATGGGCGTATTATTACCACGAGTTGGATTGGATTGGACTGACGCTGATCCGCGGGCGCGAAAGCGAGTATGCCGCCAACGGCTTTCTGACCTCTGCGGTCAGCGGCAGCATGCTATCGGGCCGCCACGCCATCACTGCCGACTGGGCCGCCGTGTGGGAGGCGAGTATCTTGAAACAAGGCGACTTTTATACGCGACAGGGTGTCCGCTTTGGTCTACGTCATACCTTCTGACCCGCTGCTGCGGCTTGCGTTTTACAGCGGGCTGACGGTTTCCTCGATTACTTTGCTGCTCATCCTCGTTATCGCGGCGCTACGCTATGCTATCGACCGCAGAAATTGCCGGCTGCAAGCACTGAGGACTCTCTGGCAGCCGGTCTTTTCCCATGCGCTCGAGGGCGCGCCGTTCAAGCCGCCTCGCATCCGTACAAGAGAGCAGGAAACCATCCTGCTGCTTTGGATTAACTTCGTCGAGTCGGTTCGCGGCCAAGCGCGGCAAAATCTACAGCAACTAGGCGTCGAGCTGCAATTCGACCGCATCGCACAACGCCTGCTGAAGCGACGCACTATCCGCCCTCAAATGATCGCGATGGCGACACTGGGCCGACTGGCGTCGACGCCACATTTCCCGGAGTTGGCCCTGCGCGCCGATGACGCCAACTCCATGCTGTCCCTACTCGCGGTGCGTAGCCTGTTGCAGATCGATCCTCGCCGTGGCGTTCCCATCGTGTTGAGACGTTTGGAACAACGCGACGACTGGCCGCTGATCAAGGTAGCGGCCATGTTGAGAGAAGTTCCAGCCGATATCTTGGCGACCCACTTGTCGACCGCCCTGAGCACGGTTTCGCCCAGCGCCGCGCCGCGGCTCATCGGCCTGGTCAATGTGAGCCATATCGGCGATACCTGGCCGATGCTGTCGCCCTTTCTGGCAACGGGGCAGCCGAGCGAGACTATGGCTGCCGCACTTAAAATGTGCCATGATCCGCGCGCGCTCGATGCGGTGCGCATGCTGGCCGCGCACGAAGACTGGGTCGTCCGTGCTCAAGCCGCCGCCACCTTGGGGCGCATCGGTCTCGATAGCGATCGACTGCGCCTCCAAGCCATGCTTTCCGATCCGCAGTGGTGGGTGCGCTATCGCGCCGCCACCGCCTTGGCGAATCTCCCCGGAATGACCCGAGAAAAAATACTCGAACTCGGCGCTCGGCTCGACGATCGCTTCGCCGCCGATATGCTGACGCAAGCCTTGGCCGAAACAGAAGAAAGTCGATCGTCGTGAGCATGATGCATAACATTGTCGATATCGAGCTATGGCTGCTCTCCCTGCAATGGGTTTCGCTGTCGTATTTCATTCTGCTCAACGGCGGGTATATCCTGCTCTGCCTGCTTTCCATGTTCAGTCTGCGGCACTATATGGACAGGCATAGCCTGGATCGTCTGCCGCACGCTTACATCGGCTTCGATCCGCCTATCAGCATTTTGGCGCCCGCCTATAACGAAGAGGCCAATATCGTCGCTTCGATCGAGTCGCTGTTGCAGTTGGACTACCCGGAATTCGAAATCGTCGTCATTAACGACGGCTCGAAGGACGGGACTTTGCAGGAGCTGATGCGTCATTTCTCGTTGCTGCAGTTCCCTCAAGCATATTGGCGCGGCATTCCATGCAACGAAATTCGCGGCATCTACCGATCCACGCGCCACGCCAATCTGCGTGTGATCGACAAGGTTAACGGCGGCAAGTCCGATGCGCTGAATGCGGGCATCAATGCATCGCGCTATCCGCTGTTCTGCGCTGTCGATGCCGACTCGATCTTGCAGCGCGATTCGCTCTCGCGTATCGTCCAGCCGTTCCTAGAAGATCCACGCACGATCGTCGCCGGCGGCACCATACGCATCGCTAATGGTTGCCGCATCGGCGGCGGCTTTCTTTCGCAGGTCGGTTTGCCGAAAAGCCTCTTGGCGCGCTTCCAAATCGTCGAATACTTGCGCGCCTTTCTGTTCGGTCGTCTGGGCTGGTCGCCGCTGAATGCGGTGCTGATCGTTTCCGGCGCCTTCGGCTTATTCAAAAAAAGCGCGGTCGTCGCTGCCGGCGGTTATCGCACCAACACCATCGGCGAAGACATGGAGCTTGTTGTCCGCCTGCATCGCATCAACCGCTTAAGCCGCACGCCGTATCGTATCGTTTATGTTCCCGATCCGATTTGCTGGACCGAGGCGCCGGAAACCTTGAAAGTGCTGCGCAGCCAGCGCACGCGCTGGCAACGCGGCTTGGCCGAGAGTTTGTCCAAGCATATCAAGTTGATGTTCCATCCGCGCTCCGGCGCCATCGGCTGGCTCGCCTTCCCTTTTTTCATCCTGTTCGAGCTACTCGGCCCGGTCGTCGAGGTCGTCGGTTACGTCGTCATGACGCTTGGTTTCATTCTCGGCCTGATATCGTGGCAAGCGTTCGAAACCTTTATGTTCGTGGCGCTGAGTTTCGGTATTCTGCTTTCGGTCACGGCTTTGCTGCTGGAGGAAATGTCCTTTCGCCTCTACGCCAAGCCGATTCAACTGTTTTGGTTATTTGTCGCCGCCGTCCTTGAAAACTTCGGTTATCGGCAGTTGGTTGGTATTTGGCGCTTTCAAGGGCTGCTGCGCTGGTGTCTGGGCGTCAAGCAACAGTGGGGCGAAATGACCCGCTCCGCTAGTTTACGCGACGAAACCGCGCAAACCCCGCCGTAGCGCAGCCGCAGCCGCAACCGTCCCGCCAGCGCCGACTTTTCATCGCTGCAAAAAACTACGAATACGATATTATCGAAACTTCGCAAAGGAGCCACGAAGTCATGAAACTCGCAAAGATTCTCTATGTGGAAGACGAAGCCGATATCCGGGCGGTGGCTCAGTTGGCGCTTGAAATGGTGGGCGGTTTCAAATTGCAGATATGCAGCAGCGGAGCGGAAGCCATCAGCCAGGCGGAAGCCTTTGCGCCCGACCTGATTTTGCTGGACGTGATGATGCCGGGGATGGATGGGCCGACGACATTGCAAGGCTTGCGCGAGCGATCGAGTTTGGCGAACATTCCTGCGGTGTTTATGACCGCCAAGGTGCAGCCCACCGAAATCGCTCATTTCAAGTCGCTGGGTGCGCTGGACGTTATCGCCAAGCCTTTCGACCCGATGGCGCTGGCGGGACAAATCAAGCACATTTGGGAGCAACGCCATGGCGGTACCTGACGATTTCTCCGCACAACTGGCGTTATTGCGATCGCACTATATCGGGCAGTTGGATGGCGTATTGAGCGCGATGGAAAATCAGGTGGCCGAGTCGGGAACCGAGATCGCGACCGGAACCTTGGCGGCGCTAGGCGCTCAACTGCACAAATTGGCCGGCTCCGGCGGCACCTTCGGCTTCCCGCTACTCTCTCAGGCGGCGCGCAAGCTGGAAATCGTTACCGACGATTGGCTCGCCCACCCCGAGCACATCGACGTATCCGCATGGCTTGCATGGAA
>DATETD010000317.1:0-5360 GCA_035283885.1 Rhodocyclaceae bacterium | reverse complement strand
TGCCCGCGAACTGACGCCCGAACAATGCGGCAAATTGGAATATCGCGTGCGTGCTTTTCCCTCCCATGAATTGATGACCCATCCGTTCGAAATGGGCCTGACCGCCTGGCTGTAACAAGGAACCTACCATGACAATTACTGCAACGCCCGAATGGGCCACTCTGCAAGGTCTGGCCGTCGGCGCAAAAGCGATCCATTTGCGCGACCAGTTCGCCGCCGACCCCGAACGCTTTGCACGCTTTTCGACCACCGACGACGGTTGGCTGCTCGACTACTCCAAGCAGCGCGTCACGCCGGAAATCATGAGCGCGCTGTTCGCCTTGTGGCGTCGCGCCGACGTCGGCAGTTGGATCGGCAACATGCGCCAAGGCCAGACGATCAACCATACCGAAGGCCGCGCCGTGCTGCATACCGCATTGCGCTACGGCGGCAACCAGGCGATCCGCGCAGGCAGTGACCCCGCCGACGTGATGCCGCGCGTGCGCGCCGTGCTCGACAAAATGGAAGCGTTTTGCAACGCGATCCATCACGAAAGCTGGCTTGGCGCCACGGGCATGTCGATTCGTTACATCGTGAATATCGGCATCGGCGGCTCCGATCTCGGGCCGAAAATGGCGGCGCGCGCACTCGCGGCGCACCATACGCCCGAAGTCGTGGTGCAGTACGTCTCGAATCTCGACGCCTCGCATCTGCAAACCGTGCTCGCCGAATGCGATCCGGCGCGCACCCTGTTCATCGTCGCCAGCAAAACCTTCACCACGCAAGAAACCATGCAAAACGCCCATTCGGCGCGCGCTTGGCTGGTGAATGCGCAAGGCGAAGCGGCAGTCGCCAAGCATTTCGTCGCGGTGTCGACCAACCTCAAAGCCGTCGCCGAGTTCGGCATCGATCCGAACAACGCTTTCGAATTTTGGGATTGGGTCGGCGGTCGCTTTTCGATCTGGTCGGCGATCGGCCTGCCGCTGGCCTTGTCCGTCGGCATGGACAATTTCCGCCGCTTCCTCGCGGGCGGCGCGGCGATGGATCAGCACTTCTACGACACCCCGGTCGAGCGCAACTTCCCCGCGCTGTTGGCCTTGCTCGAAGTCTGGAACACCAATTTCCTCGGTGCGGAAACGCGCGCGATCCTGCCGTATAGCCAATCGCTCGAATTGCTGCCGCGCTTCCTGCAACAACTCGAAATGGAATCCAACGGCAAACGCATCGACCGCAATGGCAATGTCGTCGATTACGCCACCGCGCCGGTGCTCTGGGGCGAGGCCGGCACCAACGGCCAGCATGCGTTCTATCAGTTGATCCACCAAGGCGGACGCCAAATTCCGTGCGAATTCATCGGCGTAATCGAGCCTGACTTCTCTTTGCCGGGTCATCACGAAAAGCTGATGGCGCACTGTTTCGCCCAAAGCGAAGCCTTGATGCGCGGCAAGACGCAGGCCGAAGCCGAGGCTGAGTTGCAAGCCGCCGGCACCGTCTCGTCAGCACCGACTTTTCTCGGCCCGAACAAGACCTTCCCCGGCAACCAAGCCTCGACCACCCTATTGCTGCCGCATCTCGATCCCTACACGCTGGGCCAACTGATCGCGCTTTACGAGCATAAGGTGTTGGCGCTCGGCGCGCTGTGGAATCTGAATTCCTTCGACCAATGGGGCGTCGAATACGGCAAGCAATTGGCCAGTCGCCTGCTGCCTATCCTCGAAGGCAAGAAGCCGGCGACCGGATTGGATTGCTCGACCGCCGGCCTGATCGCCGCCTGCCTCGCTAAAAAATCCTGATCGATTCGCCCCAAAACTTCTTCTGTCCACGAAAGGCACGAAAAACACGAAAAAGGTGTGAACGGTGCATGGATGCCTCGCCGATAAGGTCGAATGCAGCACCGCCTTGTATTTCGATTTTGTTCGTGTGTTTCGTGTATTTCGTGGACAACTTATCTAGCTCCATTCGCCTGCGTATTACCGACCGTTTATGAAAGTTCTATTCACCTCCTCCGAGATTACCCCTTGGGTCAAGACCGGAGGGCTTGCCGATGTGACGGCAGGCATTCCCGATGCGCTGCGCGCCATCGGCATCGATGCGCGTATCCTGGTTCCGGCCTATCCGGCGCTCAAGGCCGCGTTTCCCAATGCACCGATGGTCGCGGCGTTCAATGCGCCGCACGGTCAGCTCTATGGCGGCGCCATCCGCGAAGCGCGCACCGCGCAAGGTGCGCCGATCTATTTACTCGAATGCGACGCCTGGTTCGACCGCTCGGGTAGCCCGTATTTCGGCCCCGAAGGCCGCGACTGGCTGGATAATCCGCTACGCTTCGGCCAGCTTTCCGCCGTCGCCGCGCTGCTCGCCTCCGGCAGCAGTCCGCTCGAATGGCGTCCGGATATTCTGCATTGCAACGACTGGCAAACCGGTCTCGCGCCGAGCTTTCTGCACTATTACCACGCCTGGGGGCCGCGCGCCGCCACCGTCATGACGATCCATAACCTGGCGTTTCAAGGTCAATTCGGTCGCGACCTGATGCCTGCGCTCGGTCTGCCCGATTACGCCTGGGGCATGGATGGCGTCGAATACTACGGCTGCATCTCGTTCCTCAAGGGCGGACTACAGCATGCAGATGCGATCACCACGGTCAGCCCGACCTACGCCAAGGAGATTCAAACGCCGGTCGAGGGTATGGGCATGGACGGACTATTGCGTTATCGCGCCGACCGGATTACCGGCATCATCAACGGCATCGACACCACGCAGTGGAATCCGGCTGCCGACAGCCAACTGATCGCCCCCTACGACGCCAACCGGCTGGCGCGCAAAGCCGTGAATAGCGCCGAACTGCGCGTCGAAATGGGGCTGGAGCAAACCACGGAAATGCCCTTGTTCGGCATTATCAGTCGTCTGACCGATCAAAAGGGACTCGATCTCGTGGCGCAGATCGCCGCCGAACTCGCCGCCTTGCCGGTGCAACTGGCGGTGCTCGGCAGCGGTCGCCGCGACCTCGAAGCCGCCTTCCTCGATATGGCGCATCGCTGGCCCGGCCAATTCGCGGTGCGCATCGGTTTCGACGAAGGCTTGGCGCATCGCATCGAAGCCGGCGCCGACTTCTTCCTGATGCCCTCGCGCTTCGAACCCTGCGGGCTGAACCAGATGTACAGCCTGTGCTACGGCACGCTGCCCATCGTGCGCGCCACGGGCGGATTGGCGGATACGGTGATCGACGCCGCCGACGAAGAGCTTGGCAATGGCTTCGTGTTCGACGAGGCGACCCCGACCGCCTTGCTCGCTGCCGTCAAACGCGCCGTCAGCCTCTGGCAGCACCGCAGTCGATTCAAAGCCATGCAACGCCGCGCCATGAGCGCCGACTTTTCATGGACCGGCCCGGCGGAAGCCTACGCCAAGCTCTACCGCTCGTTGCGACCCGACGCGGCGGCGAGCGAAGTGCGGACCGAGCGCCATTAAGCGGCGTTACGTTTCGCCATGCCGAATAAAAGTCGGCGCTGGCGAGACGGACGTCTCATCAAGCGGCCAAAGTGTGACTTCGACTCGATGGTGCTGAAAGGCTTGAGGAACGGGAATAAAGGCCGGGGCGTCTTCATAAATCTGACGTAAGGGGATCATTGTAGGAGTCCTTTCTGTGGGGCAATACTGTTGAATTACGCGCACAGTCGGTAGGTTGGGCTGACGAAGGAAGCCCAACATTTCGTCGCATAAACAACATGTTGGGCTTCCTAGCGTCAGCCCAACCTACATGCTGCGAACATCTCGCCGGATTCGAGTCCGGTAAAAACATCGTGTAGCGTTTTTGCCCACGGCTCAACACCTTCCAGCGCATAGATGAAAATATTGGCATCGAGATAAACCCGCTTTCCCTGCAATGCCCGTCTTAACGATCCCATGCATCACGCTCCGCCCGAACAAAAGCATCGATTTGCGCTCCATTTTCGAAACCGCCTCGCGCCAAGCCGATCAGTTGTGTCAAAGGTGGGGGGGGCGACACGGGTGTGTCTTCTAGCGGCCAGAGTGTGACTTCAACTCGGTGGTGCTGAAAGGCTTGAGGAACGGGAATGAAGGCTGGGGCGTCTTCATAAATCTGGCGTAAGGGGATCATTGTGGGAGTCCTTTTCTGTTGGGGGCGCCGGATTATTGTACCTTTTAAGCAAGCCGCCAGCCGGTAACGAAAAGTCGGCGCTGGCGAGACGGATGCCGACTCACGAACTGCACGACAGCGCCGAGCAGCCCGCGCGATGGCGCGCCCATTCGGGGCGGCGGCGGCCAAATCGTCGTGCGCGGGCTGTTCGTCGTAAGGATGACGCAGCACGTCGAGCAGGCGTTCGAGCGGCGCCGCATCGCCAAGCTCCAAGGCGTCGATGGCTTGCTGCGCCAGATAGTTGCGCGCTACGTATTTCGGATTCGCGGCTTTCATCTGCATCTGCCGCGCCTGCGGCGTTTGCGCGTCGCCGCGTATGCGATCGATATAACGGCGCAGCCATGCCGCCCAGCGGCGACTCAGCGGCGGCGCGATGGCGTGCTCGTCGTAGCACGCGCGTTGCAGCCAGGCGGGCGGTGCGGCGTCGCTGACCGCGTCGACGTCCATGGGTTGCGACATCAGACCGCGAAAAAACAAAGTCATATCGGTTTCGACGCTTTGCAGCAGTTCGAACAGTTCGGCGATCCAGGCTTCGTCGGCAGCGTGTAGCGCGCCGAGTCCCAGTTTGTCGGCCAGCATGTGTTGCGAATGGAGCGCGAACTCCTCTTCGAACGTCGTCAAGCCCGAGCGCAACGCCGCCGGCTCGTCCAGCAAGGGCGCGATCGCCATCGCCAGGCGTTGCAGATTCCAGTAGGCGATCGCCGCTTGATTGCCGTAGCAGTAGCGCCGCCCGGCGGCGTCGGTGGTGTTCGGCGTCCACTCCGGCTCGTAGCCTTCGAGCCAGCCATACGGGCCGTAGTCGATCGTCAGGCCGAGAATCGACATATTGTCGGTATTCATTACGCCATGCACGAAGCCGACGCGCATCCAGTGGGCGACCATGACGGCAGTGCGGCGCGCAATTTCTTCGAACCAAAGTGAATAGACGGCGGGCGATGGCGCGCCGAATTCGGGATAATGATGGCGCAGCACATAGTCGGCCAAGCGTTTCAGACTGGCCGATTCGCCCTGCGCCGCATGGATTTCGAAGTTGCCGAAGCGCACGAACGAGGGCGCGACGCGGCAAACGATGGCGCCTGATTCGGCTTGCGGGTGGCCGTCGTAAAACATATCGCGGATGACGGTGTCGCCGCTGCCGACCAGGCTCAAGGCGCGCGTGGTCGGGATGCCGAGATGATGCATCGCTTCGCTACAGAGAAATTCGCGCACCGAGGAACGCAGCACCGCACGC
>DATETD010000316.1:0-2373 GCA_035283885.1 Rhodocyclaceae bacterium | reverse complement strand
CACCGGGAGTCGAGGCGTTGACCGAGCTATGGCGTAGCGCCGAGGCGACTGGCTTTCATTTCATCGCCGCGCAGGCCGCCGAAGTGCTGGGGCGCTCCATGAGTGCCGGGGGCAAGGCTTATCTCGAACGTGCGGCGGCGTTGCGTGCGACCTTGGGTTTCGTGAATATGGCGAATTGGTTTGCGCGGCAGGAGTCGTGGCAGCGCCAATTGGCGGCCTTAACCAGTCTGCATGATGCGGCGGGATCGGGGGCAGCAGAAGCGCAGACGCGTTTGGTTTGGGATATCGCCGTCGAAGCCGCTTATGTCAGTGTCGCGCCGCGCGAGCAGAAGCGCAGCAAGGCGACGGGGCAATGGACGTCGGGCCGCGCCGTGTCGCTCAAACGTTTGAGAGAAGATTACGCCGAGATGGATTTTCTGACGCTGCAGGATCGGCGGGTCTGCGCCGAAATCAAGCTGCACCACAGCCGTTCCTACTACGGCAGCGAATACCGATTGGATGGCAAAAAAGCGTTCGTTCATCTGATCGATCATCCGCTGGTGTTCTGGCAGCATTCCCCGGCGATCAGGGTCGAGGTGCTGCGCGGCAAGCCGGAATTGACGGTGACGAAAGCCGCCGGCGACTCGTATACCTTGCGCTTGCAGCCGCCTTTTGCCGGCGATGCACGCATCCTGATCGCCAAAGAGACGCCGACGCGGGTGCGGGTGGTCGAGATCGCCGACGAACACCGGCAGATCGCCGCAGTGATCGGCGATGGGCTGTGCGTGCCGGCGCATGCCAAAGATCTGATATTGGAGGCGATCGAAGCAATTTCTGCGGTGATTACCGTCCAGTCCGATCTCGACGTGCTGCCGCCGAATGTCGAACAGGTTGCAGCGGACGGTCGGCTGCATGTGCATTTACTGCCGTATGACGACGGTTTGAAATTGCAGTTCAAAGTGCGCCCGTTCGCCACCGATGGCCCGTATTATTCGCCCGGCGTCGGCGCGGAATGCGTGATTGCCGAAGTCGCCGGCAAAAGCGTGCAGGCGCGGCGCAATCCGGCGGAGGAGACCCGCGCCGTCAATCGGCTTTTCTCCACCTGTCCGGCATTGAACGACGCCATCGAGCATTTTGGCGAATGGATCGTCGCCGATCCTGCGCAGTGTCTGGAGTTATTGTTGCAGTTGCAGGCGCAGGCCGATGCCGATGTTGATGTGATTGTGCTCGCCTGGCCCGAAGGCGAGAAATTCCGCGTCGCCCGCGAAGTCGGCGCGGCGAATTTTTCGTTGTCGATCAAACGCCATCAGGATTGGTTCGCCGCCGAGGGCGAGTTGCGCGTCGACGACGCTCTGGTAATCGATCTGCGGCAACTGTTGGAATCCTTGGCGCAAGCGCCGGGGCGTTTTCTGCCGTTGGGTGGCAATCGTTTCATGGCCTTGACGGCGGAATTCCGCCGCCGACTCGAAGAATTGCGCGTGTTTGCCGATTCGCATGCAAACGGCGTGCGGGTGCATGCTCTGGCGAGCGGTGCGCTCGAGGATATGGCCGATGCGGCGGGCAAACTTAAAGCCGACAAGCATTGGAAGGAACATCTGGCCCGCTTACGCGAACTCGATACCTTGGCGCCGCAACTGCCCGGCGCCTTGCAGGCGGAATTGCGCGACTATCAAGTGAGCGGCTATAACTGGCTCAGTCGTCTTGCCCATTGGGGCGTCGGCGCGTGTTTGGCCGACGATATGGGCTTGGGCAAGACCTTGCAGGCTTTGGCCTTGCTGCTGGCGCGCGCGGCGGATGGCCCGGCCTTGGTGGTCGCGCCGACATCGGTCTGCATGAATTGGTCGAGCGAGGCGGCGCGTTTCGCGCCGACCCTTAATGTCATACTGTTTGGCGCGGGCGACCGGCAGCAAACCTTGGCCGAACTCAAGCCCTTCGATCTGCTGGTCGTCAGCTACGGCTTATTGCAGCAGGAAGCGGAGCGTTTCGCTGAAGTTCGATGGCATACCATCGTGCTCGACGAGGCGCAGGCGATCAAGAATCACCAGACCAAGCGTTCGCAGGCGGCGATGGCGCTGGTCGGCGATTTCCGTATGGTCTGTTCGGGCACGCCGCTGGAAAACCATCTGGGCGAATTGTGGAATCTGTTCCGCTTCATCAATCCCGGACTGCTAGGCTCGCTCGATCACTTCAACGAGCGGTATGCCATCCCTATCGAACGTCAGCAAGATGCCGTCGCGCGCAGTCGGCTGCGCAAGACCATCCAGCCGTTCATCCTGCGGCGCACCAAGTCGCAAGTGCTGGCCGAATTGCCGTCGCGCACCGAAATCTTGCATCGCATCGATCTGACCGAGCAAGAAGCTGCGCTCTACGAGGCCTTGCGCCGCGAAGCATTGG
>DATETD010000315.1:0-18672 GCA_035283885.1 Rhodocyclaceae bacterium | reverse complement strand
AAAGCTGCCGGGTTCCGTCGGCGCCAAGGCACCCTTCTTGATGTACCCGCAGGGCGAAAACGCGGCGGGACGTTTCGATAGCCTCGACCCGAGCGGTTTTACGTATCGGATCGCTTCGCGCGAAATCGTGGCGTAAGTCGCGCCGCGCTAAGTCGTCTCGCCGTCGCGCCGGCGCCGACTTTTATCGCGGCGAAATTCGATTCGAACCGGATACTATTTCCAACATCTGGGCGCGAGTTGAAAACGACGGTCGTGAGGTGTTTAATCGAGGCTAGTACCATCGAACAAAGTGGAGTGCGCTATGACCGCCATTGCCGAAAGAATTCAGTTGATCGAGCGCATGACTAATGACGATAAACTGACGTTGCGCATATTGGATAAATTGATACGCTGTTTGGCGGATGACGAGCGGCGTCGGCTTGCGCCGCTCGATCAAGCCCTCGAACGATTCGAGCAACGGTATCGCATGAGCACCGAGGAATTTCAACGTCGTTTCAGCCTTGGCGAGCTTGGAGACGATCAAGATTTTTTCGAATGGGACGCGATCGGCGATATGGCGGCTCGCTTGAGGGCGAAACTGGCCATGGTGCGCGAGGCCGATCTTGTCTGAGCTTTTGGCGAATCGCATTGAGGCGGTGCGCGACGAGTTGATTCGGCTTGACTGGGTAAATTCATTCGAAGTCATCTCCGAGCGCATCGTCGAAGGCATCGGTTTGTTGCGAATTCGCGCGGTTTTGGTTAACGGGGATGCGCTACAGCTTGTCGAACGATTCGAGGATGTCGATGGCCGCGTTCTGGTCGGTAAATACAGCTTTCATTGGCAGCGAGTCGACGGCAGTCTGGTTCGGCGATGGGATAATGCGCCCCATCACCGCGAACTGTTAACTTTTCCGCATCATATCCACGACAACGATGAGAATCGAGTGCTGGCGCATGAGGCGGTGGATGTGTTCGACATATTGGCGACGATCGCGCTCGCATTGAACGCGACCTCCGCCAAAGTCGGCGCTGGGGGGATGGCTGCGGACGCTGCGGCGAGTGCCGTCGACTGAATGCGCGGCGGTGATAAGTGCATCACGCTGGGCGCATCGAGCGCCATCAACGTTTTCCTCGGGCGCGCCGTTACTTGGCGAAAGAGATTTACGATTTCATACGCTCAAGGAGAACGGTCATGAAAACCTTACGCCACCCCGTGCTGGTCGATCGCTGCGGCGCTTCGTTTTGGTCCAATGTCGGAAGGATATTGGGCGAGTTTGAGGATACCTTCAAGGCTATCGCCGCATCGCCGCCCGCGACCGCCGATGGGACGGACGAGTCGACGTTCGATCCTCGTTTCGACCGTCGTGTCGTCTGCGCCATCGAAGCCGGCTTGATGGTGTCGATTTGAGCGGATATTGCCCTTACTTTCTACCTGAGCAAGTATTGACGATTTTCGCAAATTTCTCAGGGGGGAGTGACGCTTAAGCGGAAGCGGCTGATCAGTTGTTTGAGTTCGTGCGCTATACGGTCGACATCCTGAGAAATATTGCCGACGCGATCCACGCTGCCGCGGTTTTCCTTGCCGATGGCGGTGACGCGCTCGATATCGAGGACTGCGCCAGAGCTTGACTCGGTTTGCGCGCGCGTTGTCGTTTCGATTTCGCCGGCAAGTTGCGAGACATGTTCGGCAGACGAGACGATCTCGTTGATGGTTCTGCGTGTTTCCTCCGTTGCGCGAACGCCCATTTGGACCTCGGCGCCGGCTTTCTCCATCGATTCGACCGCCGAAACCGTTTTTTGTCGGATCGCATCGACGATTTGCACGATATCCGTGGTCGAGCTGCTGGTGCGTTCGGCCAGTTTGCGCACTTCGTCGGCGACTACGGCGAAGCCTCGGCCTTGTTCGCCCGCTCGAGCGGCTTCGATCGCCGCGTTAAGCGCCAGTAAATTGGTCTGGTCGGCGATTTCGCGTATTACTTTGGTGACTTCGGAAATTCGATTCGTCGAGGCCGATAGTTCGAGTATCACCGTTGCCGTTTCGCTGACGGTCGATTCGACGCGCTGCGTAGCTTGCATATTGATCTGCATGCGCAGATCGCTGTTTTTGGCGATTTCGCGGGTTGTGTCGGAGGCGGCGGCGACTTGTTTCGATCCGCCGGCGATCTGTTGTGCGGCTACGCTCAGCCGTTCTATCGAGTTCGACACGCGCGATACGAATTCTGCTCGCCCGTGACTGCGCTCGATGATGGCTTTCGATTCGCTCGCCAGTTGGGCCGAGGTGGAGACTAATGTCTCCACAGTATGCTGAACGCCATGGATGATGCCGGAAAGTTGCGATAGCGTGGTGTCGAGCGAACGCGCCATTTCGCCGAGTTCGTCTTGGCGGCTCACATCCGGTCGCGCACCCAGATCGCCGTCGGCGACTTGAGCCAGCGTTTGTTTGAGATTCCGCAGCGCCCGCGTCAAGGAACGAATCGACGGAACGACCAGCAGGGTCAGCGCAATCAGGCATAGCGCATAGCCCGCCAACGATAGCGCGACGTAACGACGGCTTTGCTGCGCCGACGCGTCGAAGCTGGCTTGCATCGATTTGATTTCTTCCGGTATGAGTTTCGTCAGCGGCTTGAGGATTTTGATGTGGGCGACGGGCCAATCGTCTTCCAGTATCGCTGTTAAAACCTTTTTATCATTATTATTATAGGCGGCGTCCAAACGATCGAGCAGTGGCGGTAAACCGACGATGCCTTGATCGATGCTCGACATCAACGCCTCTTTTTCGTTCGAGTGCGAGTTTGCGCGTTGGGCTTTTTTGAATTCGTCCCATGCGATGGGCAGGCGTTCGCGCACCTCTTTCAAATGATTGCGCGATCCAACCGGTGTCATTTGGTCGAGCAGCACGCCGGCGATGCGGAAACGGACCTCGCGCAACGACGCGTCGATTTCCTGTATGGCCAGCAATGGCTTGATCGTATGTGTATGGACTGAGGAAAGGGTTTCGTCGCTTTGGCGCTGGCTATATGCGCCGATGCCGGCCAGCAGCGATAAAAAAAGGACGGATAGAACCAATATCGCCGCCAAACGATGGCGAATGGAAATGCGGAACTGCATCAATGAAATCTCCAGAGAATGGCCGTCCGGCAAGAACGGCCATCGTCAATCCTTACTCGACCGGGTAGGATTTGGCTTTCCAGGCAGGTAGGCCATCGCGAAACCATATGACTTTTTTATAGCCGGCGTCGATCGCCGCCTTGGCGCTTTTGTATCCTTTCCAGCAGGGCGAGCCGTTGCAATAAAACACCAAATTGGCGCTTTTGTCGGTCGGCAGCTTGCTTAAATCGAACGAGTCGTCCTTGTCGATCGCCGATACGCGGGCGTGCTTTTCCTTGTAGGGGATGTTCCTGGCGCCCTTGATGTGTTGTTCGGCATATTCCGCCGCAATGCGCGCGTCGATGAAAACTGCGCCTGCATCGAATAGGCCCTTGGCTTTTTCGGCAGACGCCATAACGCCGCCGGGAATGCTCTGCGGTGTTTCCTCATCGGCGTACGCCGCGGGCGCCAGCATCGACAAACTTAGACAGCCTAGAACGAAAATACTGCGGAAAAATTTTATCGACATATATCCTCCGTACGGAAAAGGATATATTACCTCAATACGCTGAAAATTGGGTCGATCCCTTCGCGCCAGTAAGCTTCGATACGCGACGTTAATTCATTTTGGATTTTCGGTTCGCGGCGCCTTGTCGAAAAGTCGGCGCTGGCGGGACGGTTGTCGCGACGAATCCCGTGCGCGCAGGCGCACGGGGGCTGTCGCGAGCAGCTTACTTCAGCGCGGTGGTGGCGTTGGGATCGACGCCTAAAGTTCCGACCAGACTTTGGATATATTCCGGCGTGTCGCAGAAAGCGCGGCGCTGCTTGGCGGCGTTTAGGCGGCCTTCCAGGTCGAGTTCGGCGATCACCTCCGAGTCTTCGAACTGCAAAATCGCGCTTTCGAGCGCAACGATATGTTGCTGCCACAGCGCCTGATCCAACTGTTGCTTGGCTTGTAGGCGCGCTTGATACCAGTCGCTCGCCAGCATCGTTTCGCGGTCGAACATGGCGCGGATTTCGGGGTGCTGCACGTCCCGGCCTTCGTAGTTCCCATTCGCCATGATATGCAACAAGGCTTTCAGCGGCGGGCAGGCCAATTCGACGCTGCCGTCGGCGAAATAGTGATCCGCTACCAGCTTTTGCGCTTCGATGATAGCGTCAATTCCTTCGGAATACTGATCCATGCCTTGCAGCTCGGGCTTCAGCATATCTGTCGTACATACCATGCTGGGAGTTTCGAAGACGCGACCGAAGTAGCGTTCGGTGAACAAGCTGGTGATGCGATAACCTAGTCGACTAGCGAGCACCTTTTTCCCATCGAATTCGAAGTCGTCGAGCTTTTCGAGGAAGCCGTTTTCGATCAATAACTTGGCGTCGTACTCTTCGGGCTTGAGGCGGCACCAGATTTCGGGGATCAGCAAGCTGATGTCGTGATCGACGCGGTATTTCGGCCCGACGTAACCGGCGCAGGTGGTGAATCCGGCATAGCCGGTGAGGATGAACGACACCAGAGCGTTATTGACGTCGATCACGGGCAGCACGGCGTTGAACGGGCCTTTGGTCAATGCGCCTTCGGAGCCGAAGCCCGTGGTCGAGGGCGATTTGCCGGTCAGGCTGCACACGAAATCCATGAACAGTTCCGGCAGTTCCTGATAGTGGATCGGGTTGTAGATGGCGGAAGGCGGTACGTTGAGCTTGCGGTCGGCCGGGCCGTTGCGTCGCCCGGCAAGCACCGCGCTGACCGGGAAATAGAGCGGCTTATCGATAGGCGCGCGGCGCGCCAGCCGCGAGCCGACGCCGGCGATATAGGTTTCGCGCGCATTGACCTGATCGGGGCGGCGTTGCAGGTAGCGTGGGTTCTTCGTCGGCTTGCCGTCGACGATACGCGAATGCGCCGAGGAGACGACGTAGGCGTTATCGGGATCTTGCAGGAAATCCAGCAGGAGTTGCTTCATCGGATCCGAGTACTGATCGAATTCGACGATATTCTCGACGATCGCCGCGACCTGCGTCTTGTCCAGCGGTTCGAAGTTGCAGATTAAGGTGTTCGGCGCAGCAAGATCGCTTTCGGCTTGTTTGTCGAAACCGCGATGGATCGCATCGTCGGGGCGCTGGAACAGCAGCGTTTCGCAATTGGACACGATCTTGACGCTGGGATTGCGATAGTCCGGATTGGTGTATTCCAGCCGGTCGGTCGGCACGACGACCGAAGCGGTGATGTCGTCTTCGACTTGCACCTTATCCGCCGGGTTGTAATCCGGGCGCACGGCGTGGGTGCGCCAGGAGCCGTCGGGATCGAAGCCGATGCGCAGGTAATTGGCGACGAGTTTGCGCGATTCGAAGCGCAACTCATGACCGGGGTAGCCGTTGATATGGTCGACGTTGAAATGCTGACGCCATTGATCGCCCCATTCGGCGCGATAGTAGCGTTTGACGATGAACACCAGTTGGCGCAAGGTCTGCGGCATGGCCGCGATCCAGGCGTTGTGCTCGTCGGTGTAATCGCTCGAATGCGTCAGCAATTTGACCACGGAGCCGAGCGAACGATCGGCGCTGAGAATTTTGCGTTGGCGCGAGGCGACGACTTTGGAGTTGGCGGCGGGAGTTTTGTAGCTGTTGGAGAAATCCTTGTCGAGGATGTTCGCTACATCGTTGAGATTTTGCTGGAAATCCTTGACGAATACCGGCCCCTGGATCATCGCATAGTTGATCGACTTGGAGATTTCCGACTTGCCGCCGCCCGACACGGTGCTGGGTTTATGGCACAGCGTGCCTTCGGCCATCACGCCGACCAGTCGCCAGGTGGTTCCGCCGCTTTGTTTTTCGAGGCGGACTTTATAGCCCGAGGGCAGGATATAGGTGTGCGCAGCCAGCAGGGGAATCGAAACCTCGCTGCCCGCATGGTTCCAGCTAATCGACGCTTTTTTGACGCTGAAGACCGCTTCGTGCGGCACGTACAGGATATCGGGATATTGCTTGTCGACGGCGTAACCTTCGGCCTTGACTTCGACGCTGCTGCCCAGCAGCGCAATCGCCTCGGCGAATTGGGCGGGCTTGATGATCGAGGTTTTGGCGCCGCAAAAATCTTGCTCCATGATGGCGCTGGAGTAGGCGATCGCGCCGCCGGCGTGTTCTTCTTCGGCGAGTCCGAACAGATTGGCCGCAAAGCTGATTTGGGTTTTGACTTCTTTTTTGCAATAGCCGAAATAGTTGTCGGCG
Source organism: Rhodocyclaceae bacterium (assembly GCA_035283885.1). Taxonomy (GTDB): domain Bacteria; phylum Pseudomonadota; class Gammaproteobacteria; order Burkholderiales; family Rhodocyclaceae; genus DATETD01. Next base: position 12,387 of record DATETD010000315.1, on the reverse strand, counting down.
ATCACCGTGACCACCACGCCGCTGGCGTCGCGGCAGGTGACTTTGAAGCCGTTGCCGTCGTTATACCGTTCGTTTTCGTTCTGCCAGCATTGGCCGTCGCGGCGCTGGCGTTCGGTCGCTTGGTCGTAATGCGGCAAGCCGAGTTCGCGTTTGGTCTTTTCGACCAGATGCGGCGCGAGAATGATGCATCCGGTATGGCCGGTCCAGTGGTGGATATCCAGTGCGGCGTCGTTTTCGGGCAAGGCCGGATCGCCGCCGTTGCCGAAGATGCCTTCGACGAAGTCGAGATTGCACACCACGCTGCCCGGCACGAAAAAGCGAATTTCCATCGACATCTCGGGCGTGACCTTATCGACCCCCGGACACACTCGTGGGCGGATCAGCAAGGATACGAAGGGGCGCGCTTTATCGTCTTGCAAGGCGGTAAACGGCAAGGTCATCAGATCTTCGGGTGGCGTCAGCGCGATGTTCAGTATCCGCTTGAAGGTTTCCTTGGTCACGGCAACTTTGTCGTTGGGGATCGGTAAACCGCCTTCGACCACATGGAACACGCCTTTGGTGGTGCGACGGTCGCTTTTGGGATTATGCAGAATGCCCTGCTTGAGGCGGTAGGAGGTGACTAGGGGCGAGGTGAAGAGATTGCCTTCGGGCGGTAGCGAGAGCATGCGCCCCAGACCGGGGCGGTCCAACACCAAGGTTTTGGCCGGCAGATGCGGCGCGTCGCCGTCCAAGGTGCGATCGAGAAAGTTCTGGATGCGGCGGTCGACCGGGCAGAGGTCGTGCGACAGCAGGCGGTCTTTTTCGCGCAGATTATTGAGCAACGGTCTGGCCAGCTCGATAAAAGCGGCGTCGACGGTGGTGTTGTTGATCGGTTGACCGAGTACGGTGAGTTTGGCGTTGATGTATTGAATTACATTCGCTTCGCGGGGCTGCGTGGCGGCGGCGTTTTTCCAGGTCGGCTTGGATGGGTTCATGTGAAGTCCTTAAATTGAGGGGGCTGCGGCATATTATCAGACTGCGAGCGCATGTGAATGCGGTGTTTTTCGACTAAAAGCGGTATTGGATCGGTTCGTCGATGCGAAGTTTCGGTCACGTCAAGAATCCGGCGCGAACGCAGTTACGGCCCGCATGTTTGGCTTGATACAAGGCTTTATCGGCGCTGGCGAGTATGTCTTGCGGTCGGATGCTGTCGTCGGGAATAATGCAGGCGACGCCGAAGCTGGCGGTGAATTTGATGGTGCGTTGCTCGAACTCGACCGCGATTTGTTCGATGCTGCTGCGCAGCTTTTCGGCGAGCGCCAAGGTGTTTTCGAGGTCGCTGTCGAACAGCAGAATGACGAATTCTTCGCCGCCGTAACGCGCCAGAATGTCGCCGGCGCGCGTAATGCGCGAGCGCACCAGCGAAGTCAGCGTGCGCAGGCATTCGTCGCCGGCGATATGGCCATAGGTGTCGTTGATCAGCTTGAAATGATCGATATCGAACATGACGATGGAGAGCGATTTTTCGAGGCGGCAGGCGCGGCGATATTCGGTGGCGAAGGATTTGTCGAAATAAGCGCGGTTGCTGATCTGCGTCAATCCGTCGGTGGCGGATAGCAACTCCAGTTGTTCGTTGGCGAGCTGGAGCCGATCCAAGGTGGCGTTCAAATCGCGCGTGCGCTGCTCGACGCGTTGTTCGAGAAACTTGTTGGCCTGATCCTTGGCCTGGATCAATTCCTGTTGCGATTGCCTAGCCTGAATCTCATGCGACAAGGCTTTGGTTTGCGCTTGACTGAGCAATTTGCGGTCGTGGTTGATCCGATCGGCCAAGGTGAACGAGAGCAGCATTACCAGGCACAACATGCCGAATTGCGGCGCGCTATTGGTGGCGAGATTGGTCGGCAGCAATCCGAATTTCGCCGCCGTCAGCGTGCTGACGCCGAGAATCAACGCCGTCCATGCCAGACAGTAAAAACGCGCAAAACTTTGCCCTTGCCACCACTGCCAATAGCCGATGGCGAGCGCCGTTAATGCTGTTGGAATTATCAGGCTCATTGCCGCCCTTAGCGAGAATTCATAAGGTATGAAGAACGAGCCGATCGCCGTCAGGAAATTGAAAGCCAGCAACCCCGTCATCAGCATAAATATCCTGCTCGAAGCCGCTTTCAATCGAAGAAAACTGATCGAGAACAGGCATAAGAAAAAGCATGAACCGGCAATGAAGGTGGCGATGGCGAAACTATTCCAGTGCGTTGCTTCCGGCCAGAGATAGGCGTAGGCGTAGCCGTTCAGGCTAAAGTGAAAAAGCATGTAGCTGGCGACGAAAGCGACGTATAACAGATAATTGACATCGCGCACGGTGAAGAACAGCAGCAGGTTATGGACGATCATCACCAACATGATTCCCGCGACGATGCCCTGTACGATCTTTTCGCTGTCGTTGGATTCGTGGAAAAAAGTGCTTTCCCAAAGCGTGAATGGGGCTTCGACGGTGCCCGACGAGACGATCCTGACGACGATAGAGTTGCTTCCCGGTTGGAGCTTGACCGGCATGACGAAATTCTGATGCTTGACGGTGCGGTGCGAAAACGGTTTCAGATTCCCGAGTTCATAGCTGCCGATCGGCTTGCCCTCGAACAGATGGTAGAGACGAATGTCGTTGATGAAAGGAATCGGCAGCTCGATCAGCCGCTCGACTTCGTGGCGGCTGGTGTTGTCGATCGCGAATCTGAACCAGAAGGCGGCGTGGTTGAGTCCGAAATTGGGCGATTGACGCTTGATCGTTTCCCATGGGCGGTTGGGTTCGAGGACCTGCTCGAGGCTGAGCGCGCGTTCTTCGTCGATCAGCACATGCATGCGTGTATTGACGTCGATACGTTTGGGATCCTGCGCCGTGACGGTGAATGTCGTTCCGGTATCGCCGACGACAGATCCTTTCGTTTCGCCCGATTCGAGCGCCGAAATGCCGTAACTGAGCGCTAAATCGCGCACCACCGGATCCAATCGCGCTTTGGCGTACAACGGGGCGCTGTTGCCGACCAGGAGGAGTAGGACGGAGAATAGCGCGCATAGCCATGCGATACTCGGCAAAGGGGCAGACGAAGTTGAAAGTGGCGTGTCCGGTGCGCTGGCGTGCATCTGGAGTTTATGCAGTTTTTAAAGGATGAGCCGATTCTAGGCTAAATCGGCTCATCCATGCATCGGACGACGCGCAGGAAAATCAAGCGCCAACTTAAGCGCCAACGAGGGCCTTACTGCCGATTTTTTGCGGTAAAAGCGAACCTACGATCATACCCAGCGCGCTGGCGATCAGTCCGCCGAATTGAGCGGGCATCATCGAGCTTTCGTCGTTCAGGGCGATCATGGCGAGCCAAGTGGATATTCCGCAGAAAATCGACAGCAACCCGCCTTGATTGGTGGCGCGTTTCCAGAACAGCCCGAGCACCAAAGGAATAAACGCCGACACCAAGGTGATCTGGTAAGCGTTTTCGACCATCTTGAAGATGCTGGCCTTGGAGTTGACGGCGTAGATCGTCACCAACAGCGTGAACACCAAGGTGACGGTGCGCATCGTCAGCAGTAGGGTTTTGTCCGACATATTCGGCCTCAAAGGGCGAATCAGATTTTCGGTAAAGGTGACCGACGGGGCGAGCAAGGTGGCCGAAGCGCAACTCTTGATCGCCGAAAGCAGCGCGCCGAAGAACATGACTTGCGCGAACAACGGCGCCTTTTCCATCACCAGACGCGGCAAAATCAACTGCGGATCGGTGACGATCAGCTCCTCGACCATTTTAGGATCGAGCAGCGTGGCGGAATAGGCGAGAAACATTGGCACGAAGGCGAACAGGAAATACAGGCTACCGCCGAGCACCGAGGCCCATACGGCGATCTTTTCGGTTTTGGACGACTGTACGCGTTGGAACACGTCCTGTTGCGGGATCGAGCCGAACATCATCGTCACCCAGGCGGCGGCGAAGGCCAGGATCGATTTCAGATCGAGCGCCGGCCAGAATTCGAATTTACCCGCATTGCGGGCGTGTTCGACCACGACGCCGACGCCGCCGACTTGGCCGCTGATTTCGCTGCCGATATACAACATGCCGAGCACGATGATGATCATTTGCAGGAAGTCGGTGATCGCCACCGCCCACATGCCGCCGAAAAAGGTGTAGATCAAAATCGTGATCGAACCGATCCACATCCCGGTCACCTTATCGATCATGCCGCCGGAAACGACGTTGAACACCAGTCCCAGCGCGGTGATCTGCGCGCCGACCCAGCCGAGATAGGAAATGACTATCGCAATCGAGGTCATCGACTCGACGCCGCGACCGAAACGTTTTTTGTAATAGTCGCCGATGGTCAGCAGGTTCATGCGGTAGAGCGGTGCGGCGAAGAACAGTCCGACCAAAATCAGGCACATCGAGGAGCCGAAGGGATCGGCGACGATGCCGCCCAAGCCGTCCTTGACGAAAACGGCGGGAATGCCCAGCACGGTTTCCGCGCCGAACCAGGTGGCGAACACGGTGGCGGTCACCATGTAGAACGGCAGATGCCGACCGGCGATCGCAAAATCCTTGGTGCTATGGACGTATTTGGCGGCGTAAAGACCGATGGCGACGGAAATGATCCAGTAGATGACGACGAACCAGAAAAGCATAAGCGCACTCGCTAGTAGTATGGGGAATGAAGGGGGATCGATGCTTACCTATGGCAAGCGCGCGGATTATATCGAAACCCTATCGTCGCAAGCGATTCATTTTTTCCGCTGTCGATGTCGAACGGCTTGAAATTTCAGCAGATTTCGCATTTTCGCCGTGCGGCGGGGCGTAGGCGCTCGCGCTTTGCCGGTGCGTGTCGGTGCGGCATACGGTCGGGTGCAAGACTCAGGCGCCGCGCCGCTGCGCATTCGATTCTCACGTAATAAGCAAATAGTGTTAGTCTTCGCGCTCCATTCCGCCGATAATGGCTTTTTGCATATAACCGGGGTCTCCGATGCTGCTCGACTCGCCCGATCTGCCGATCGATTTCCTATTGTTTTCCCTCATGCTGCTGGGGATCGTTTTATTCTCGAAATATTCTTTGTCGGTGGCGTTGTCGGGTTTTGCGGCGATTACATTGCATCGAATTTTCGCCGACGGCGTCAATGGCGGCATGGGTTTGTCGGGCTGGATCGAGCATGTCGGTTCGATTTGGGTGACGTCGGCGAATCTACTGGGCTTGCTGACCGGTTGCGCGGTATTGACTAGGCATGTCGAGAAGAGTCGTTTGCCGCTTAAATTGCTGCCGCACTTGCCGCAGGATTGGAAGGCCGGGCCGATATTGCTGATGATCGTGTATGTCGTGTCCGGATACTTCGGCAGCATTGCGGCGACCTTGGTCGGCGTAGGGCTGATTTATCCGATATTCAACTTCAAACTGCACACCAGTTATGTGGTCGGGATCATCGTCGCCGCCAATGCGGGAGGCGCGGGGAGCGTGCTCGGAAATTTGACCACCACCATGATCTGGAACGAAGGGATTTCGCCGATGTCGATGGCGTATTCTGGGTTCGCCACGATGATCGTGTTTGCGATCGTCGCCGCGTTGGTGTCGCCGTTGCAGCACGCCCATTCGCCTATCGTTCCCGCCGTCAGCCAGAAAGTCGAACTGGCATGGCGTCGGCTGTTTATCGTCGCGTGCGTGATGCTGGCCGGCAGCGGCAGCCTAGTGTTGGTTAAGCTCTATTTTCCTCTTCAGGCCAATAAATTTCCATTCGCCGCTCTCGCCGTCTGGCTGGCGATTGCCGCGACCTCTCCCTTGGCGCTGCACGATTGGCGCGTGATGCCGAATGCGTTCAAAGGGGCGATTTTTGCGATCGCTTTGGCGATGAGCGCCACGTTGATGCCGATATCCATGATGAAGATAGAGACATGGCATAACGTGTTCGGCTTGGGCTTCGTTTCCGGCGTGTTCGGCAGCATCCCGCTGACCGAATTGGCGATCCGGCAAGGCGGATACGATTGGGATTTTTTCGTGTATGCGGTCGGCGTCGGCGGCTCGATGGTCTGGTTCGGCTCTCCGGCCGGGGTCGCTCTGACCAATCTGCATCCGGAAGTCAAGAACGCGGTGCATTGGGTCAAATATGGCTGGCCGGTGTTGCTGGGCTATGTCGTCGGTTTCTTTTTGCTGTTGTTCGTTTTTGGATGGCATATCGACGAACAGCCGACGTACACCATGCAGGCGGCGGCGGCTAAAAAGGCGAAGGCGCTCCAGTCGTCGCCCGTCTACGAGCCGCCGACGTCAAGCCCCGCAACGGGCGCGGAGTAACGGTCGATCGTCCGCGCGCGGGCTTTGGCGTCACTTCAATTTGCCGCGTTGGCGCAGCAACGCCAACACCCATTCGACCGATGCGTCGAGGTCGAATAGGGCGGTATCCACCGCCAGTTCGGGCGCCAGCGGCTCTTCGTAGGGCGATGAGATGCCGGTGAAATCCTTGACTTCCCCTTGCCGTGCGCGACGATACAGTCCCTTGACGTCGCGGGTTTCGCAGACTTCCAAGGGGCAACGGCAGTAGATTTCCAGAAAGTCCCCCGGCATGACCAGGCCGCGCACATGTTCGCGGTCGTCGCGGAACGGCGAAATAAACGCCGTCAGCACAATGACTCCGGCATCGATAAACAGCTTGGCGACTTCGCCGATGCGGCGAATGTTTTCGCGTCGGTCGGCGGCGGAAAATCCCAGATCGCCGCACAAGCCATGACGCACGTTGTCGCCGTCGAGCACATAGGTGCGCACGCCCATCGCATGCAGCTTCTCTTCGACCGCATGAGCCAACGTGGATTTGCCCGCGCCGGACAGGCCGGTGAACCACAGGATGGCGCTGTTGTGGCCGTTTAAGGCTTGGCGGTGTTCTCTCAGAACGGTGGCGTGGTGCCAGATGATATTTTTGTCGGTCATGATTATCCTTGAGTCGCGCATCCGTCCCGTCAGCGCCGAGTTTTATGGGTCGCCGATATTAACTCAGAATTTGCGGCGGCAGCCGTCGCGTCGCTATCGATATTCGCCGATTTCCCGAGTTGGGTAAGCGGATCGCCGATCGTCTGGTGCAAGTGGAATTGATTCATGGCGAACAAGGATGGATTTATATTCATATCGAGATTCAAGGCCAGCATGACCCCGCGTTTGCCGAACGTTTGTTCGTCTACAATTACCGGATATACGACCGCTATCGTCGCCCGGTGGCGACTTTAGCGTTGCTGACCGACGATAGCGACGATTGGCTGCCTTCGGCGGTCTTCGTCGAGCCTGTCGATGCTCATGGTCTGTGTTTCGATAGCGGACGCTCAGAGCATACCGGTATCGACCAATTCGTCCTTGATCCAAGCATAGAAAATCGGCGCGGCGACGACGCCGCTTATGCCGAACAGCGCTTCCATCAGCAGCATCGCCGTCAGCAATTCCCAAGCGCGAGCGTTGATTTGGCCGCCGACGATGCGCGCATTGAGGAAATATTCGAGCTTGTGAATGACGACCAGGAACGCCAGCGAAGCGAGCGCGACCTGCGGCGAATGCGCGAGGCTCACGACGACGATCGCGCCGTTCGAGATCAGATTGCCGACCACCGGCAGCAAACCGGCGATAAACGTGACGATGACCAAGGTCTTGGTGAGCGGTAGATCGATACCGCATAAAGGCAGCACTACGAGCAGATAGAGCGCGGTGAATCCGCTGTTCAAGGCCGAAATGCGCACTTGCGCAAAAACGATGCGACGAAAGGCGTCGGCGAGGCGGCGCGCGCGTTCGAGCAGACATCGGCCCAAGGGGCCGAGCGGCGTCGCGCCCAGGCTTTCTTGCGCGGCGACCATGGCGCCGATCACCAAGCCGATCAGGATATGCGCCAATGTCATGGCGGTTTCCTTGCCGACGGTGCGCAATTCGGCGGCGTGTTCGCGCAAGGAGTGCACCACGGCTTTTTGCAAGGCTTCGGCGTTGAGCGGCAGCCTATCGATCAGCCAGGACGGCAAGGTCGAGCGCGCGTCTTCGATAATCTGCGCCATTTTGCCGAATAAGGCCGACATGCTGCCGGCCTCGCTTTTGAAAAACGCGGTGAGGCCCAACACGGCGGCGGCAATCGCGCCGACAATGACGATGGCGAGCAGGATCGCGGCAGCCAGGCGTGCGCGCGCACTGGCGAAGCGCCGCTGCAAGAGCGGCGCGAGCAAATGCACCAATTCGAAGATCAGCAAACCGGCCAGCAAGGCGGGCAACAGGTGCACCTGTAGCACCACGATCATCGCACTGCCGGCAAGCAACCAGGAGATTGCGCGGATTCGCGTTTCGGAGGAGGAGGCAATATTCATCGCTTGGGGTGGCGGTATCGGATTACGCACTGTACTTTCGAAAGTCATGCTGTGTCAATGATCGAGCGCCTCGACATGCGGGCAACCGCAAAAGTCGGCGCTGGCGGGACGGATCTCCGATACCCCTGCGAAGCCAGCGCTTGAATTATTTTTACGGCTGGTTTACAGTCGCGTCCTGTCTTCGATTTCCGATCCCGCTTCCATGTCGCGTTTCTCCGCCTACGCTCCGACTGCACACTGCGCACCCTCGATACGCTCGATGGTGGGCCTGCCGTCGTTCGTCGGCGTTGTAGTCGATATCGTTAGCGTCGTTGGCGTAATCAACGTAGCCGGCGTCGTCGGCGTCGTTATGCCGCTGGCGGAGGTCGAAAGAAGCTAAGTCGTTCAGACTCAGGATTCGAAAAACCCCGCCGGCGACCGCCGACGGGGTTTTTTTTCGCCCCCGTCAGGCTAAAACGGCTTCACTCAACCGGAGAACCCCGTGACCTCAGCATATCCCCCAAGCGATACCCCCAATCCATCCGCCCCCTCCGAGACCTTAAACGGCGCGCAGCTCGTGGTGCGCCTGCTCGAACGTCAAGGCATACGCACCGTCGCCGGCATTCCGGGCGGCGCGATCTTGCCGATCTACGACGCCTTATCGCAATCGACGACGATCCATCATGTGCTCGCGCGTCACGAACAAGGCGCCGGCTTTATGGCGCAAGGCATGGCGCGCGTCAGCGGCTTGCCCGCCGTGTGCCTCGCGTCTTCCGGCCCCGGCGCCACCAATCTGCTGACCGCCATCGCCGACGCCAAGCTCGATTCGATCCCGCTGGTGGCGATCACCGGCCAGGTGCCGCGCGCGATGATCGGCACCGACGCCTTTCAGGAAGTCGACACCTACGGCCTCAGCATTCCGATCACCAAGCATAATTTTCTGGTGAATTCCGCCGAGGAATTGCTCGACGTCATTCCATGCGCGTTCCGCCTCGCCGCCTCGGGGCGGCCCGGCCCGGTGTTGGTCGATATTCCTAAGGACGTGCAAAATCAGACGATTACCGTCGAGGAATGGCCCGAACCCGGCGTCGCTGTGGCGATGCCCGAAGCCAGCGGCGAGCTGATCGCGCGCGCCGCGGCAATGATCAACGCCGCCGAGCGTCCGATTCTCTACCTGGGTGGCGGCGTGGTGCATTCCGGTGCGACCGAGTTGGCGCTGGCATTGGCCGAAAAGGCCGAACTGCCGACCGTGATGACGCTGATGGCCTTGGGCTGCATGCCGCACGACCATAAACTTTCGCTCGGCATGCTCGGCATGCATGGCGCGGCGTATACCAACCTCGCCTTGGACGAATGCGATCTGCTGATCGCCGTCGGCGCGCGCTTCGACGACCGCGCTACCGGCAAAGTCGCCGCATTTTGTCCGCAAGCGAAGATCGTGCATATCGACATCGACCCGGCGGAACTCGACAAAATCAAGACCGCGCATGTCGGCATCGCCGGCGACGTCAAGGCGGTGCTGCAACGCCTGCTGCCGGAAGTGACCTTGCATATCCGCACGCGCTGGTTGCTGCATGTCGCCAAGCTCAAGGCCGATCATCCGCTGCGCATGCCGGGCCGCGACGACCCGCGTACGCCGTATGGCCTGATCCACGCCGTCGCCAACTGCCTCGACGACCAGGCGACGATCGCCACCGACGTCGGCCAGCATCAAATGTGGGTCGCCCAAGCCTATCCCTTGCGCCGACCGCGCCAATGGCTGACCTCGGGCGGCTTGGGCACGATGGGCTTCGGCCTGCCGGCGGCGATCGGCGCGGCCTTGGCCGAACCGCAGCGCACCGTGGTCTGCTTTACCGGCGACGGCAGCATCCTGATGAATATTCAGGAATTCATTACGGCGGCGGAAGAAAACGTCAATGTGAAAATCGTGCTGATGAACAACGCTTCGCTGGGTCTCGTGTTCCAGCAGCAGACCCTGTTCTACGGCCAGCGCATCTACGCCTCGAAGTTCAATGCGACGCCGGACTTCATCAAAGTCGCCGCCGGCTTCGGCCTGCAAACGCTGGATCTCGACGGCGCCAGCGATCCTCAAGCCGCCTTGGCCGCGGCGCTCGCCACGCCCGGCCCGATGCTGATCCACGCCAGCATCGACCGCCACGAACAAGTGCTGCCGATGGTGCCGCCCGGCGCCGCCAACAAAGACATGATTGGACATTGAGATGAACACGATACTTTCCCGCAATACTCCCAATTCTCCCGCGCCGCTGCGCACCGTGCTGGAACTCGAAGTGAATAACCACGCCGGCGTGATGTCGCATGTCGTCGGCCTGTTCGCGCGCCGCGCCTATAACGTCGAAGGCATACTCTGCATGCCGATCGGCGACGGCGCCGTCAGCCGTATCTGGCTGATGGTGGGCGAAGACGCGCGGCTGGAGCAGATGGTCAAACAACTCGAAAAACTCATCGACGTGCGCTCGGTGCAGCGTCATGGCGCGAGCCATGAAGTGTTCGTGAGGTTGGAGGAGTTTTTTCATTGAGGATCGCCGGCGCTGTAGCCGTCGCGTCAGCGCCGACTTTTCGTGAGGGGAATCGAGGCGCGAGCCTGCGGACGCACGCATAAAGCGACCGCCTGGATTCCGGAACGTCGCGGCAACCAAAAGCTCGTCGTAGCCGGGTATAGTAGCCGCCTTCCGCCTTCCAACGCGAAATCCATAAAAGCGGCCCATGGCAATCAAGAAATCCGAACTCTATTCCTCCCTCTGGGCCTCCTGCGACGAACTGCGCGGCGGCATGGACGCCAGCCAGTACAAGGACTACGTACTCGTGCTGCTGTTCGTCAAATACGTCTCCGACAAGTACGCGGGCGTCCCCTTTGCGCCGATCGCGATTCCCGAGGGCGCCAGCTTCAAGGACATGGTCGCGCTCAAGGGCAAACCCGACATCGGCGACCAGATCAACAAGAAGATCATCGGCCCGCTGGCGAACGCCAATAAGCTGTCGGACATGCCCGACTTCAACGATCCGGGCAAGCTCGGCAGCGGTCGGGAAATCGTCGACCGGCTGACCAACCTGATTGCTATCTTCGAGAACAAGGCGCTCGATTTCAGCAAGAACCGCGCGGACGGCGACGATATTCTCGGCGACGCCTATGAATACCTGATGCGCCACTTCGCCGCCGAAAGCGGCAAGAGCAAGGGCCAGTTCTACACCCCCGCCGAGGTCAGTCGCATCATGGCGCAGATCATCGGCATCCACGACGCCGTTACCAGCAACGACACCACGGTGTACGACCCGACCTGCGGCTCGGGTTCGCTGCTGCTCAAAGTCGGCGACGAGGCCAAGGCCAAGGTCACGCTCTATGGGCAGGAAAAGGACGCCGCCACATCCGGCTTGGCGCGGATGAACATGATCCTGCACAACAACCCGACGGCGGAAATCAAACAGGGCAACACGCTCGCCAATCCGCGCTTCGCCAGTGACGAAGGACTGCTCAAGACCTTCGACTTCGTCGTCGCCAATCCGCCATTTAGCGACAAGCGCTGGAGCACCGGCCTCGACCCGGCAAACGACCCGCACGAGCGCTTCAAGCACTACGGCACGCCCCCGGCCAAACAGGGCGACTATGCTTACCTGCTGCATATCATCCGCTCGCTCAAGAGCAGCGGCAAAGGCGCGTGCATCCTGCCGCATGGCGTGCTGTTTCGCGGCAACGCCGAGGCCGACATTCGCCGCAACCTGATTCGCCGGGGCTATATCAAGGGCATCGTCGGGCTGCCGGCCAACCTGTTCTACGGCACCGGCATCCCGGCGTGCATCGTCGTCATCGACAAGGAAAACGCCCATACGCGCAAGGGTATTTTTATGATCGACGCGAGCGCCGGGTTCATGAAGGACGGCCCCAAGAACCGCCTGCGCGACTGCGACATCCACAAGATCGTCGACGTGTTCAATCGCCGCGATGACAGCGATTTAAGATACGCCCGCATGGTCGGCATCGAGGAAATCGAGAAAAACGATTTCAACCTCAATATCCCGCGCTACATCGACAGCCAGCAGACCGAGGACATCCAGGATATCGAAGGCCATC
>DATETD010000314.1:0-4416 GCA_035283885.1 Rhodocyclaceae bacterium | reverse complement strand
AGCGGCGGTGACCAATTGGGTATAGGGCGAAACATTCGCCATGCCCGCGCCTTGCGCCACGGAATAATAAGTCATGGTATTCGCTGCGCCGCTCACCGTGCCGCCCGAGACTTTGATCAAATAAGGAGGATTGCCGAGCGTGGCGATCTTGGCAGCATCCAGGCTATACATACCGGTGGACGCATCGGTCGTGGTCGTGGCTTCGGCGGCGCTGCCTTTCACCGCCACCGTAGCAGCGACGATCGGGCTGCCTACGCTCGCCATGCCGGCGAGCGTCGTTGCCGCCGCAGGGCCGACGTTGACCCAGAAACCATCGGCAGGCGTCATCGCGCTGCTGAAGGGGAGGTAGCCTTTGCTATTGATATAGTCGGCCAGGGCGGTGCTCGACTGCGCTTCGAGTTTCGGCGAGTAGAAGCGCCATTTCATGGTCGGCATGTCCCAAGCCCATACCGCATCAATGGATTTACCCGATGCCGTCAGCGCGGTTTTCAGATTTTGACTCAACTGCGATGGCTGAATTTTTTGCGCATCGCCGACCAGATTCCAGCCCGGCGTCAGATCGTCTTCTCCCAATCCCGCCTCGGGTGCATCCGAGCCGTTCAGCGCAAAGCTTGCGGACGAATTCACCCAAAAACCTTCCTTGGGGCCGATCCGGGTCAACACCGCGAAACCTTTGCTCTTGGCGAACAGCGCCAATTCATCGTGCTTCATCAGTGGGGTATACATGGCCCAGCTACGCGCGCTTTTGTCCCACTTCCACACGGTGGTGACTTTATTCGGGTCGCCGAACATGGCCGCAACGTCGAGCGTCGCGGTGCTGCTATTGCCCAGCAGGTTCCAGCCCGGCGCTAGATTCAGCGTCGCCGCCGCCTGTGCATTCGCACCGAACAGCGCCATCCCCGACGACAAGAAAATCCCTGCAACCAGGGAACGAGAGTGGCGCATCAAACTTAATACGGAAGTCTTTTTCATAGTCACAAGCCCTTAATAAAGTACGCGATAACGGAAAAAAAACGGTCGGAGGCACACCGGCGGTTTGCCCTCGGCTTGCCCGCAGTTGGCCCTAATGCATCGGCGCGCAGCTAGCCGAGTCTGTGGCGTTTCGGTGCAAAAAACGGTGCGACACGGCACTGTGAACTATGAGTCGCATCCCTGTCAACTGGCTTGAAAACTCGTCCGACGACTGCCGACAAAACTCGGCGAGCGTCGTCGATTTTCGGTTTCATCGACCGACCCGAGGAAGCCTGTGGAATCCTGCCTTTGTTCCGTATTTCATCCCCTGCGCGCGATGAGCTACAATCGGCGTCGGATATCGTTCAAGTCGTATTTTCGAACGATATCTCAACCTTGGCGCCCGTTGTAGCGGCTTTTGCCCTGCTCAACTCGCTACGCGACTCATCAATCTCAGGTTCTTGCCACCATGCGCATACTGCTCAGCAACGACGATGGTTACTTTGCCCCCGGCTTGGCCCAATTGGCGAGCAGCGTCGCTAGCCTCGGACACATCACTATCGTCGCGCCCGAACGCAATCGCAGCGGCGCCAGCAACTCCCTGACGCTGGATCGCCCGCTCTATGTGCGTCAAGCCGCGAATGGCTTTTACTACGTCAGCGGCACGCCGACCGACTGCGTGCACCTGGCCGTCACCGGCTTGCTCGACCGACAACCCGATATGGTGCTCTCGGGCATCAATCTAGGTTCGAATATGGGCGACGACACGATCTATTCCGGCACCGTCGCCGCCGCCACCGAAGGCTATCTGCTGGGCGTGCCGTCGATCGCCTTTTCGCTCGCCAGCCAAGACGGCAAGCATTTCGAGACCGCCGGTCGCGTGGCGCACGAACTGGTGCAGCGGTTCAAAGATCATCCGGTGTCCGGCCCGATTCTGCTCAACGTCAATATTCCGGACATTCCCTACGAGGAAATTCGCGGCGTACAAATCACGCGTCTCGGACGACGCCATAAGGCGGAACCGGCGGTGAAGTCGCTCACGCCGCGCAACGAAACGATTTACTGGATCGGCGCCGCCGGTCCCGCCGCCGACGCCGGCGAGGGCACCGACTTCTACGCGACCGAACATGGCTGGGTTTCGATCACTCCGTTACAAATCGATCTGACGCACGCCGCGCAATTCGATAGCGTGCGCCTCTGGCTGGACAAAAAGCAATGAGCATTGCAGCACTGACTGGCAGCGGCATGACCTCGCAGCGCACGCGCGCGCGCATGGTCGATCGTTTGCGCGAACAGGGGATTCGCGACCCGCGCGTATTGCACGCCATGAGCATCGTGCCGCGCCACGTCTTTCTCGACGAGGCGCTGGCCAATCGCGCCTACGAGGACACCGCCTTGCCGATCGGCTTCAAACAAACCATTTCCCAGCCCTATGTCGTGGCGCGTATGGTCGAAATTCTGATCGCCAATCGCGAATTGGGCAAAACGCTGGAAATCGGCGCAGGCAGCGGCTACCAAGCCGCCGTGCTCGGCGTACTCTCCAAACAGGTGTTCGCGATCGAACGCATCGCGCCCTTGCTTACCCGCGCGCGCGAAAATCTCAAGAACGCCAAGCTGTCGCATATCCGCCTGAAACACGCCGACGGCCATCTCGGCCTGCCCGAAGCCGCTCCGTTCGATAGCATCGTCTTAGCCGCCGCCGCCAACCATGTCCCCCAGGCGCTACTGACGCAACTCGCCCCCGGCGGACGCCTCGCCATGCCGCTTGGCGGTATCGAACAGGTGATTTTGCTGGTCGAACGCACCGAAAAAGGGTGGGTGGAAACCCGGTTCGACGCGGTGCGCTTCGTGCCGCTCTTGCCGGGCACGGAATAACAGGGACTCTCAGGTGCGCTTCCGCTCTCGCTTGCAAAACACGCCTCTTGCGTCGATTTCCTTGCTGCTGTTATCGACGACGCTCTTCGTCGGCTGCGCCAACTACCAAGCCGTGTCTGTGGTGGATCGCGACAATGCGGCGACCAACGTCAAACCCGGCGGCGAAAACACGCCTCCCGAACTGCGTCCCGGCGACTATCTGGTCAAAAAGGGCGACACGCTCTACGGCATCGCCTTGGATCACGGTATCGATTACCGCGATATTGCCGTCTGGAATGCGCTCGAAAACCCGAATCTCATCAAAATCGGCCAGATACTGCGCTTGACGCCGGAACCTAGTCCGGATAAAAGCGGCGCCACGGCAACGCCTGTCGGCTTGGCATCGCCTGTCGCCGTCGCCAAACCGGTCATCCTTACTGGCGCAGATATCAAGCCGACCGTCTCGCCGCCCCCAGCGACAACGCCCGCAGCACTGCCCCCGGTTGCGCCACAAACTGCGGCGAATACTTCGACTGCGCCTGCACCTTCGACTGCGGCTCCGGCTTCGCTGCTCAAACGCGAACCCAAGGGCGGGCGCATTCCTTGGTCCGAGGAAACGCTCGCGCGCGCCAGACAAACCGAGAGCAAACTTGCCGCCGCCAAAATCGAACCCGGTGTCGGCGACGCCAAACCCGAAGCGAAACCCGACGGCAAGCTTGCCGCCAAACCATCCGACAAAACCGCCGATAAGCCTGCGGCAACGACAGGAACGACAGCCGCAGGGACAGGGACGGTCTCCCCCCCGCCCGCCACCGGCGGCGATACCGTCGATTTCATCTGGCCGACAAACGGAAAACTATTGGCGACCTTCGCCGAAGGCAGCAGTAAGGGCGTCGATATTGCCGGTAAGAACGGCGAGCCGGTGCTCGCCGCCGCCAACGGCATCGTCTCCTACGCCGGCGCCGGCTTGCGCGGCTACGGTAACCTGGTGGTGCTACGTCACAATGCGACCTATCTTTCGGTGTACGCCCATAACAGCAAGATCGTCGTTAAAGAGAAGCAAACCGTCGCCAAAGGGCAGAAAATTGCCGAAATCGGCAGTACGGATACCGATAGTCCGCGACTGCATTTCGAAATCCGCCGTCAGGGCAAACCCGTCGACCCGTTGAAGTTCCTCCCGACGAACTAATCGAACTCATTGCGACATGGGCGCTGAAACGGCTACTTTCGAACGCGAAGTTTCCGATACGGAGACCGACATCGAACTGGAGATCGATGCGGTGCTTGCCGACACCGACGCTGCCGACGAGAGCGGCGCCGCCGTAGCGCGCCCCCCCCTCGACAGCGATAGCCCCGAAGCGGACTTCGTCGAAGACATCACCCATATCTATCTTAGCGAGATCGGCGTCACGCCCTTGCTTTCCGCTGTCGAGGAACTCCGCTTGGCGCGCGCACAATGCGATGGCGACTTTTCCGCACGTCAGCATTTGATCGAAGCCAACCTGCGCTTGGTGGTCAATATCGCCCGCCATTACCGCAATCGCGGCCTCCCGCTGGACGATTTGATCGAAGAGGGCAATCTGGGGCTGATCCACGCCCTGGAAAAATTCG
>DATETD010000313.1:0-6558 GCA_035283885.1 Rhodocyclaceae bacterium | reverse complement strand
AATGCGGTTTTAAGGGCGCGTTCGAGCTTGGCGTTTTTCTCCTGGAAAAATTTCTCGTCCATGCCGTTCAACAGCAATGAGCGGGTTTTTTCATAGGCGGCGGCATCGACGCCAACTACCATGCTGTAAAACTTCAGAAATGTCGGGGTGTCTGCGCTCGCCGTGCGCCAACTGACGAATCCCGCGCCATCGCCGCGCCCGGTTTTACGCAACCACGCCCACCAGGCAAACCAGGCGAGCAATTGCGGCTTGAGCGTAAGGCGCCGCTTGCCGCAACGCACCGTCCGATGCGTCAGATCGATTTCAAGCTGCGCCGGGGCCATACGATCCTGAATCACGCCGACGGCTTGGTTGAAGCCGACGGCGCCGGTTTGCAATTCGACCGGCAGTCCATGCCGCATATGCACTACCGGAATTTCCGCCAAGGTCACCCGCGCTTCGGCGCTGTCGATATGACGCCCATCGCGCGTGGTGAGCCTGCGCGGCTGGCGCGGCGGATAGAAAAATTCCGGGTGCGATTCGAACGGTTCGGAGACCAAGACATGCGAAAGGCGATCTTGCGCACGCGCGAACAACGAGAACGCATATCCCAGATAGAATCCCATGGTCTTGCGGCCGCCGGCGATCGAGACATGCAAGGCGCTGTCGGCGTCGGCGGTCAGCTTGGCGACCCAGGCGGTGATCGCGTCGGCGGCGAGGGCGTTTTCTTGCGGCGTGCGGATATCCGCTAGCGGCGTAGCGGTATCGGCGCCGATGATATGAATGCTTGATTCGTCGAAGCGCGTTTGCCGGATAACGGGGTAGTCTGTGCATAGCGCATGAAACTGGCCGCCGTCGGGATGCAGCAAGGCGGCGCGCGCCAGCCGCGCCCCTTCGGTGGTGGTGATCAGATGCACTTCGGTCGGCACGAAGGCCGGCGTTTGCGCGACAGCCAAGGCGTACAGCGTCTCGGTGAGTATTTGCGGGCTGAGTCCTGTGACCGCCAACAATACGCGGCGCGAGTAGGCGTGGGGTAGAGGCAAGGTATCCATGTCGTGTAGTTTAGCGGGCGGATATCGGGAGGGTCGCAGCGGCAAGCTTGCTGCGCACGGCAGTCATCCTAAAAAAAGCAGTTGTTCACGAAAAACACGAAAATAATCAACGATATACCTATTTCTTGGCGATCACCCGATGGGTGAATAAGCTCTCAGCGCAACGCCTTGTTTTTGTTCGTGTCTTTCGTGCTTTTCGTGGACAAAAGAGGTTTTTAGGGTCAGAGACGCCTGAAAAAGTCGGCGCTGGCGGGACGGATGGCGACGTCTTTGTTTCAGGCGTGTTGCGGCGTCAGGAGTCGATAGCCGCCCAGGCCAAACGCGGCTTCTTTTCCTACATGCAGCCATTGCCCCAGATGTAGAAGGTCGGCGAACGCGCTGAGGTCGCCATGCAGCGTCCAGTCGCCGATCACGCCGCCCAACGCCATTTTTTGTTGCTGGCGACTTGAGTAGCGCGTCCAGTCGCGCCAAACCAGATTTTTGCTGTCGCGAATCGCGCGGCTGGCGGCAGTCAGGGCGGCAAAATCGCCGATCATCGGGCCATGACCGTGAAATTCGGCGAGTAGATTGACGCGGCGCGCCAAGGCCATGAGCAGGGTGCGAGCATCCAGTTTGTCGGGAGGCAGCGCATGTCCATTGTGCTGCAAGCGAAGCGGCGTCGAAAATTGCAAGGTGACGGTTTCGCCCATTGCGGCGGCATCGGCGGCGATGTCGATGTGTTGGGGATGTTGCAGCACCCGCCCGCCATCGGGGGTATAGACGAGGCGATCGCCGCTTTCGCTGCGGTGATAAACATGGGTGAGTTCGGCGCCGCCGTGGCTGGCGCCGAGCTTATGCGCTAGGGCGCGTCTCCAGGCGAGTATGATTAGCGGGAGTTCGCGCAGTGCATGGCCGACCAGCACCAGATTGAAGGAAAAAATGTCGCCGGGTTCGACCGGGCCGACGACCGTCGTCGGCGGTTCGATGATATACGGTACAGGTATCGCCGAAAACTTTTGCAGCGCATGGTTGGCCGGCGGAGTGGGCGCAAACAGGGTCGTATAGGGGCAGGTGTCGATGAGGGGGCAATCGGCGCATTCTTTTTGCCGTGTCATGCACGCCAGTTGACGCAGCGCGTGGCCGAAGGCGCCGCGCAGCATCGATCCGGAATAATCGGGGAAGCGGATCGTTTCCGTAACGCGCCAATCGAGGCGGTAGCGGGCCAGCGGGAGCAAGGGGGCGATCATGATGGATGGGTTGCTTTCGTCGAAGGGCGCCGGTTTAGCCATTAACCCAGCGCTTGATATGCTCGCTCAATCGTTTCAGTTCTTCGCCGCACACCGGTTCGATGCCTAGGGCTTTGGCCAGTCGCCGTTCGGCGTCGCGTAAGGGGCGGTAACTGACCAGCATGCCGCGCGTGCCGAGGCCGCCGACTCGGCGACTGACTTCGGCGATTTTGAATAAGGCGTCGTTGGCTTTCGCCTCGCCGCGCCTATCCAGGCGGGCGGTTTTACATTCGATGACGAATAAGCGGTTTTTCGCCATGAAAGCGATGTCGAGTTCGTTTTTTACGCCGCTGCCATCGATGACGACAAGATTGGCGGCCTTATCGCGCAGCTTTAGCTCGCTATGCAATCCGTCGATTACCCGGTAGACGTGGCTTTCCAGCCATCCGCCTTTGGCGAAACTGCGTTCATCCTCGTCGGCAAACGCGATAACGCCGTTTTTTCGGGTCAGCACTGCGGCTTCTTCGAAGAGGCGCAGCAAGGCCTCCAGATGCGGGCTGGGGGTTTGTCCCGGCGCGAGTTGGGCTTCAAGCCGTTGTTTATCTTCGGCTTCTTGCGCCATGAAGTTGAGTTGCCCCAGCCCTTTTCCCAGTGTTCCCATCTGCATGATCAGGCTGTGCAGCAGTTCATGATGGCGACGTTGCGGCGCGGGACGATTCACCCCATTTTCGAGCCTGAATCCATAGCCTTGAAGGTAGTGAGGCAGGCGCAAGGTGGGCGTCAGTGGAATGCGCGACTGTTCTTTGCCTAACCAAATAATTTCATCGGTATCGACATCGACATAAAATATGCGCCACCCGGCGGCCAGTGCGACCGATTGCGCCGCGAGCGCCATCAGTTTGGTGCCGCCGGTGACGTTCAAGGCGATGGATTGGCCTTCGCGAGCGGCGGCCAGTTCGAGCAACAGCGCTTCCAGTTCGGCGAAGCTGTGTTCGTCATCGACATTGCAGCGGGAGACTTTGACCTGGGCCTGTTGCAATACGCTCGCGAGCGCCTCGGCGCGCGGCTGCATTTTTTTGCTGACGAGCAGAACGACTTCGTTCGGTTTAAGCTTGGGGTCGAGGGTCGGCAACAGGTTGGGCGCGGCTTGCGCCGAGACCAGCAAAACGTGAATGCTCGATTTTGTCATGGCGCTCTCTCGACAAGAAATTCTTCCAGTCGCGCGCCATAGGCGTCCATATCGTCGGCGGAAAGCTCGCGGCCTCGCGCATCCGCCGGCAATTCGAGCGAAAGATTGAAAAAGCGCGCCCCTTGCGCGCGCACGGCGGCGGCCAGATTGACGGGTAAGGAGCCGATCACCGTGTCGCCAGCGCCGACTTTTTGCGGATCGAGATGCGTCAAGGCATGGTCGACGCTGAGTCCGCGCCGCTGCGCCCATTCGAGCGCACCGGGGTGGCGGGAGATGAAGTAGGTGGTCATGGATTTAGAATTTCATCGGGAAGCGGCGCGTCGAAGTCGACGGGTATTTTTTGCCCGCAATCCGGCGCCAAGCCCAAGGGTCGTTTCGTTTTTTGTACAGCGATAGGCGGCGGAAGAAAGGTGACTATCACTTGCGTTTCGGCGATGTCGGGCGGGGGCTCGTCCCATTCGATAATTCCTTGGCGATAACGTCCTTGTAGGGTGGTTAGCATAGAAACTCCTTTCGGTTTATGAGCCACGTAAAGCGGAAAGTTTGAGATTTTTTAATTGTCCCTTATCGATCTTTTCCACAATCTTAGGTAGCCATTCGGTGATGGCGTTTGCTAACGCCAGCTTCTCATCGGCAGTCCAATCGGTTCCCGTTAATGCGTCGGCGGCTAGTTTACGAGCACGATTATGGTAATCGCCATTGAGTCGCTCTTTGTTTGCCATCAAGCTTACGGCGCGATCTTCACCGATGGCGATAAAGTTCTCAATGGCTTGAAGTCTAGGCGACAAAAGCGCTAAAGCAGCTTGATGGGCAAGTCGTGCTTCCTCTGCTTCACGAGCAGCAATTTCCAGTGCTTGTTTTCGTTGAGCAGCTTCTGCGTTTGCAATGGTTCTTTTGTGTTGTACTTCTTCCAGTCGTAAACACCGATCCCTGTGAGCGTCTCTAAGTGCTACGCTACGCTTCGCAAGTTTTTGGCGTAGAGTATCTGAATAATAACGGTATTCATCGTTGCTGGCGTCGACCCATACCCAGCCAAACGGCAGTAGCTTTTCATCGCCTGCTTTCGTTTCACTGGCAAATCGCTTTTCAGTGGTGTTGTGACGGTAGTCGAAGGTCGGCTTACCATTCACTTTCGGGCCAAGAATTTTGATATTGCGTAAGCCGTCAAGAGTGACCGATTCTGCACCCGAGTGTCGTCCTACGCGCAATAGAAAACCTTGCCGGGCTGCAATAAGAATGCAAATCTCATTGTCAAGAATTTCGCCAACTAATTGTTTCCATTTAGTCTCCAGCAGCGCACCTAAAACCGGGTGTGTCAGTTCGGCTTTGAGCTGCGGTGCGTAGAACGTATTGCACGCATCGCATAAGGCGTTCCAGCTTATCTTTCCGGCCAATCTTATCTCGCTGAGAAAGGCGCTGGGTAAGGCTTCGGGAATTGTTTCAAGAAACACCTTCAGTTCCGGTGGATGACTCTCACCATCGCGGGGCTGGCGCTTCTTTTTACTTATGGCATAAATCACGCGCGTAGGCGGCGATGCCGTGTCGTCTTCGGGATGCGCATCGGCAATCGCAACATGGCGAAACGGGTCGTTTTCGAACTTTCCGGATTGATATCCCAATAACCGCTCTTGCAAATGGCGTGGCGCGCCCTTGTGGTCGCGACGCTCGTCAGGGGTAAGTGGTTTACCTGCATTGCAGCGATTTAACCATGCAGTACGGATGCTACCCTTGATTGAGCTACCGGGCAGGTAGGGCGTGCTGTCGAACGGACGATAGGCGGTGCGTGCGATGGGGAAAAGATTGTAAGTAGCCTCACCCGCTGCGCTTAACTGCGTTGGTTTACCCAAACTCTTTTTGTATTCATTCACGATAGCGTCGACTACCGCTACTTGATGATGTGCTAGGGTGGCGAAGCGAGCCGCATTATCGCGAAAAAACCGTTGCAGAGCGCCGATGGGTTGGCGTCCATCGGCCAGCAGCCCAAGTTGCTTACGTTCGTCTTCACTCAAATTACATGCTAGTTCAAACGGATCGAGTGCATGCAACAGGCTGTCGTGAATAACAAAGTTGCTTGGATCGAAGACTTCGTCACAGCCGATGTGGATAGGCGATAGTGTAGATATCGCAATGGTACGATTCATAGGGCGAGCGTCTCCATTCTGATAGGCACAACCGGCGCATAGCCCTGTTGCACTGTGGCGGCTTCTGTCTTGGAAAGCCGTCCGTGGTCGCCGAGTCCTTGGCCAATAAACGAGCGCGGTGTGTAGCCTGCGGATGGGACGAATACGGCGGCGGTAGCGGCGAGCAATACCGGCGTCTTGAAAGGCTGCCCGGCCAGCGCGTGGGCGTTACCGTGACGACCGAAGCGCGTCAGCATACGCCAGTAACTTTTTTCGCCATCGAAGCCCTGCCCTTGCGGGGCGCAAGGCGCTAGTGTCCAGTAGGCGTTGGCGTCGGCGGATGCGACCCAGTGCATCGGCTCGCAGCGTTCGACGCGGAATTTACCCAAGCCGGTGCTGGCGTCGCGCCCGAAGCCGATCGTGCCGATTGCACCGAGCAGGCAGCCGACTTCGGCAGGCGCTATGCGATCTTTATCCACGTGCAGATACAGGTCGATTCTCTGCCCGGCAGCATGAACGAGTTGTGGCTGGGTGTAGGGGGCGAATTCGTCTTTGCCGGTGGTTCCGGTCAAACGATTCAAGGTGTTATGCGCTTGGATGGCATGGTGCGGCGCAGCGCCATAGGCTTCGGCGTCGCTTTTGGCGCTGGCGAGTAGCGACGCCAGCGGCTTGCCGCTGTGGGTGCAGGGTATCCAGCGATTTTTCTTCGCCGCTTTGCGCAGGGCGGGATCGCGCTGCGGTTCGAAGTGCTGCGGCACGCTGGGTTTGGGCAGATGGTTGGCGGGAAAGCCGTCGGAGACCACCAGCCAAGGCTGTCCTTGGGTGTAGCCATCGAGTTGGCGCGTGAGTTCGGCCTCGCCCTTGGCTTCACGCAAGGCCCAGCAGAGCTGGCCGAAAAGAGTGTCCCCCGCCAGCGGGGTTCCCAAGGGGGTGGCGAGGGTGAGGGTGACGCGATGGAGCGTGCGCATGTCAAGCGGCTTTGGCGAAGGGTTGAAGTTTATTGAAGTCGTCTT
>DATETD010000312.1:0-3965 GCA_035283885.1 Rhodocyclaceae bacterium | reverse complement strand
AAGGATTGCCCCGCCAGCATCAAACCGGCGACGGCGGGGATCAAGGCGAGCGCCGCCGCCGCGCCGATTGCTTGCCAGCGCATGACGGTGGCGTCGAGGATGCGGCGGTAGCCGGTTTTGAGCGCTTGCAGCAACGTCGATTCGTGATTGTTGCGCACCGTTTTCGCCATCGGCAGCAGCAGCGAGGCGAGCACCGGCGTGATGGTCACCGCCACCAACAGCGAGGCCGCCAAGGAAATGACATACGCCGCGCCCAAGGGCGCCAAGAGTCGCCCTTCGACGCCGGACAGAAAAAACATCGGCAAGAACACCAGGACGATAATCAGCGTGGCGAAGACGATGGAGCCTTGAATTTCGCGCGTGGCTTCATACACGACTTTGATCGGGTGACGTTGTTCGGCCAGCGGTCGCACCAAGTTTTCGCGCAAGCGGCGCACGATGTTTTCGACCACGATAATGGCGTCGTCCACCAAGGCGCCCAGCGCGATCGCCATGCCGCCTAATGTCATCGTATTCAATGTTGCGCCCATGGCTTTCATCGTGAGGATGGCCGTCAGCAGCGAGAGCGGAATCGCCAGCAAGGTAATCGCCGTCGACCGCGCCGAGAGCAGGAAGGCAAAGACGATGGCGACGACGAGGATCGCGCCATCGCGTAGCGCATCGAGCAGATTATGGATCGAGGTTTCGATAAAGTCGGCTTGACGGAAAATATGGCTTTCGATCTTCATCCCCTCGGGCAAACCGCGCTGTATCTCGGCCATGACGCGATCCAGTTCGCGCGTCAGATCGAGCGTATTGGCGCCGGGTTGCTTTTGGATGCCGATGATCACCGCCGGTTTGCCGTTGTGCGAGCCTACGCCGCGTTTGGGCGCGACGCCTTGGCCGACATCGGCGATATGGCGCACCAGCACCGGCTGTCCTTCGCGCACCGCGATCACCGTCTCGCCGATATCGGCGAGATCGACGATGCGTCCGACGCCGTGGATCAGATATTCCTGACCGCCTTCGACGACGAAGCCGGCGGAGGCGTTGCGGTTCGATTTACCGACCGCCTGGACGACGTCGTCGAGCGACAGGCGGTAAGCCGCCAGGCGTTCGGGCTTGACGGTGACTTGAAATTGCTGCGTGTCGCCGCCGATAGGAATCACTTCCGCTACGCCGGGAATCGCCAGCAAACGTCGGCGCAGAGTGAAATCGGCGACTTTCTTGACCTCGACGGTCGAGTGACGCTCGGACGCCAGCGCAATGAACATGATTTCGCCCATGATCGACGCCGGCGGGGTCATGGTCGGTGTCGGCACCTCGGGCGGCAGCGAACTGCGCGCCAGTTGCAGCTTCTCGGCGACGATTTGACGGGCTTGCAGTACGTCCGTACCCCATTCGAATTCGACCGAGACGACGGCGATGCCGACTTTGATCGCCGAACGCACGCGCCGCACGCCCGGCGCGCCATTGAGCGCGATTTCGATCGGAAAGGCGACGAGGCTTTCGACTTCGGTCGGCGCCATCCCTTTGGCATCGGCGACCACGGTGACGGTGGGCGCGGTCAGGTCGGGCAGCACATCGACCGGCATGCGCGCCGTTTGCAGTCCTCCCCACAGCATCAGGAACAGCGCACCGACGATGACGAACAGCCGGTTGCGCAGCGACCACTGAATCATTTGGGCAATCATGAAATCTCCTTTCAATGAGCGTGGCCGTGACCGACCGCCGCCGACGACAGCGACGCTAGCCGGACTTGATAGGCGCCGCGCGCAACGATGCGTTCGTCAAGCATCAAGCCGTCTTTGATCTCGACGAAATCGCCGCTACGCACGCCGAGTTCGACCGGGCGACGTTCGAACGATTCTCCGTTGCGCATGACATACACGACCGCTTGGCCGTTTTCGTCGATCAGGGCGCTGCTGGGAATCGCCAGCGCGTCGCGCACCCGATCGGTATAGACCAAGGCCTTAACGTTCATGCCGATACGCAGCCGGGGATCGGGGTTGCGAATTTCATACACGACCGGCACGGTGCGCGTCGCGGGGTCGATCATGCCGCCGACGGCGATCAGACGGGCGTTTTTGCCTTCTTCGATCGTGAAACCGTCGTCGATACCATCGACCTTGAACCATGCGCCGACGGGTTGGGCGATGCGAGCGCTATCGTTTTCGGCGACGCGAATCTCCAGCCACAGGCGCTTGCGGTCGGCGATATGGAACAGCAACTGGCCGTCATTGACGAAAGCGCCGGGGGAGACGCGCACCTCGGTCAGGATTCCCGCAATCGGCGCACGCAACGGAATGCCGCCGCCTTGGCCGCGATATTGTCCGAAACGGCTGGCGGCGGCGTCGAGGTCGGCTTGGGCGCTCTGTTCGTCGGCGAGTGCGGCGTGCACGCGCTTTTGCGCCACGGCTTCTTGCGCGAATAGCGCTTCGAGACGCTCGCGTTCGCGCTTGGCTTGTTCGTAGACCACCTTGGCCTTCTTCGCTGTGGCTTCCAGCGTCGCCATATCGCTGTCGCCGCCTAAGCGCGGCAGCAGATAGGCCAGCACTTGTCCCTTGGCGACCGGCTGGCCGAGATGGGGAAAGGCGCCTGCGGCGACCACCGTACCGGCGTTCGATGAAGTCAGCATGGCTTCGCCCTCGGGGTGCGCTTTAAGCACGCCGGTCGCCGCCACGGCGGCGCGCAATTCGCGTCGCATTGTCGCTACGGTGGCGAAATCGATCTTCCATTGCTGTTCTTTCAGAAAGGAGATGCCGCCTTCGTCGGAAGTCGGGTTGGCCGCCATCGCTTTTTGCGCGGCGGCTTCGTCGGCATACACCATGATCTTGCCGATCTCGTGGGTGCTTGAAAAGTCGGCGCTGGCGAGACGGATCGAGAGCCGACGTTCGCCCGCATGGGCGGGAATCGCCACCGGACGGAAGATTCCCGGCGTGCTGGGCGCTTCGATCTCGAAGACTTCTTCGGCTTGGCCGCCGTCGGACAGCACGACGTTCAGGCGTCCCTGATCGACCGGCTTGAAGTCGGACAGGCGCGTCAGGTGGGCGGCGAAGGCCGATTTCCGCCCGCGTATCAGCGGCGGAAATTCGGCGAAAAGTTCGGTCTTGTCGGAGAAATGCGTCAATTTGATGCCTTCCAGTTCATGTCCGTCGTGAGCGGATTCGCCATGGGGCGCATGTCCGCCGCCGGCTTCGGCGGCGGGGTGAGGGTGGGGGTGGTGCGTGTTCCAGCGGTACAGCGAGAGGCCGCCGAGTGCGACTACGATAGCGATGGCGAGAGCGATAAGATTCTTTTTCATGGTGCTAGGGTTCCTGTCAGTTGGTCGAGTTCGATGCGGCTGGCGCGGGCTTGCCATTCCAGTTCAAGCGCGGCGGATTCCGCGTCGAACATGCCTTTATGTGCATCCAACATTTCGAGTAGGGTGGATTCGCCGGCTTGGTAGGCGGCTGTGGCGATGCGGATCAGATCGCTGGAGGCGGCGACGGCTTGTGCACGAAATTCGAGCGCGGCGTTGCGCAGTCGTTCGCTCTGTTGGTGCAGTCCGCGTATCTCGGCTTCGGTCGTGGCGCGGTTGAGCCGGTATTCGCTACGCGCGAGTTTGGCCTCCGCCGTGGCGCGTTGCACTGCGGTTTGCCGACGGTCGAAAACCGGTAACGGTATCGATGCGGTGAAGGTGATGCCCTTGTCGCGCTGCAAACCGTCGTCGACCCGCTTGGCGCCGATGCCCAACGTGACATCGGGCAACCAGCCACGGCGCGCCGCCTGTCCGTCTAAATCGGCGGCGGCGGCGCGCGCTTCCCATGCTTTGAGCTGCGGCCTGTCCTGGAGTCGCGACAGCAGCGTGTCCAGCGGCGGCGTGGCGTCGGGCAGTAGCTTGCCGCTCGGCGACAGTTTGCGCTCGTGAGTACCCAGTAGCGCCGCCAAGCGTTCGAGCGCGTGTTCCAGTTCGGCATGTTCCGCCTCCAGCCGCGCGACGGCGC
>DATETD010000311.1:0-15074 GCA_035283885.1 Rhodocyclaceae bacterium | reverse complement strand
CGGGATGCGTCCGACCGAAACGATCAAGCGATCGAACTCTTCCATCTTAGCTTCGTCGTCGGTCTCATAGCTGACCTGCACGCCGTTCTCGGTGCGCGTCACCGCAGTGATCTTGACGCCTAAGCGAATATTCAAGCCTTGCTTGCGCGTAAACACCTTCCAGGCTTCCTTGGCCACCGCTTGATCGGCTGCCGCCAAAAAGTCGGGCAAGGCTTCGAGCAAGGTCACTTCCGCGCCGAGGCGCTTCCAGACCGAACCCAGTTCCAAACCGATCACGCCCGCGCCGATCACGCCCAGCCGTTTGGGAACCGCATCGAACTGCAAGGCGCCGACGTTATCGCACACCACCCGGTTATCCACCGCGATGCCCGGCAGATGTCGCGCGCGCGATCCGGTCGCGACGATCACATGCGTGGCGGCAACGGTTGCGCCCGCGACGTCGATCAGCCAACGTTCATCCTCGCGCCCGATGAAACGCCCATGACCCGGCAATAAAGTCACCTTATTCTTCTTGAACAAGCCACGTATGCCCGAGGTCAATTGATCGACGATATTGTCTTTGCGCCGCACCATCGTCGCCACATCCATCCTGACGTTATCGACGCCGATGCCGTGCATCACGAACGAGTGATTCGCCTGCTCGAACAGTTCGGACGACTGCAACAGCGCCTTCGACGGGATGCAACCCACATTCAAACAGGTGCCGCCCAAACGCACTTCGCCTTTGGGATCGGCGTAACTCTCCGCTTCGATACACGCCGTCTTCAGCCCCAACTGCGCCGCGCGAATCGCGGCGACATAACCGCCGGGGCCTGCGCCGATCACCACCACATCGAACGAATCCGCCATGGGATTTCTCCTTACGCTTAACTTAGATATCCAGCAACAGACGCGCCGGATCTTCCAACGCATCTTTCATCGCCACCAAACCCAACACCGCTTCGCGACCGTCGATAATGCGGTGATCGTAAGACAGCGCCAAATAATTCATCGGGCGCACCACGATCTGTCCGTTCTCGACCACGGCTCTATCCTTGGTCGCATGCACGCCAAGTATCGCCGACTGCGGCGGGTTGATGATCGGCGTCGATAGCATCGAACCGAATACGCCGCCATTCGAGATCGAGAACGTGCCGCCGGTCAGATCTTCGAGCGACAACTTGCCTTCCTTGGCTTTCTGACCGTATTCGGCGATCTTGCGCTCGATCTGCGCCAGGCTCATTTGATCGGCGTCGCGCAAGATCGGCACCACCAAACCGCGCGGGCTGCCGACCGCAATGCCGATATCGAAATAGCCGTGATAGACGATGTCGTTGCCATCGACCGAAGCATTGAGCACCGGATAGCGCTTCAAGGCCGCCACCGCCGCCTTGACGAAGAACGACATAAAGCCGAGCTTGACGCCATGCTCCTTTTCGAAGCGATCGAGATATTTCTTACGCATCTCCATTACCGGCGCCATATTCACTTCGTTGAAGGTGGTCAGGATCGCATTGGTGGACTGCGATTGCACCAAGCGTTCGGCGACGCGCGCGCGCAGCCGCGACATCGGCACGCGTTGCTCGGGACGATCGGCGACCACCGCTTCGACATCGACCACGTTCGGCTGCGGCAAGGCGGCCTTGGGTAAATTGAAAGTCGGCGCCGGCGAGACGGATGCGGCTCGCGCCGCAGGTGCGACGGCGGTCGCAACCGGCTGCGTTGCGCCCATCGCATCTTCCTTGAGGATGCGACCGCCGCGACCGCTGCCTTGAATCGCCGCGACCGACAAGCCCTTTTCTTCGATGATCTTGCGCGCCGCCGGCATCACGCGTGCATCCGCCGCCACAGCAGCCGCTGCCGCAGCGGGCGCGACGCTGGGCGCGGCCTGCGTCGCTTGCGCCGCCGTATCCAGATGGGCAATGACTTCGCCCGAAACCACCGTCGCGCCATTTCCTTTGACGATCTTGACGATCACCCCGGCATCGGGTGCGGGCAACTCCAGCACCACCTTGTCGGTTTCGATGTCGATCAGATTTTGATCGCGCACGACGGCGTCGCCCTCCTTGCAATGCCAAGTAGACAATGTCGCTTCGGCGACCGACTCGGATAGCTGCGGAACTTTTACTTCGATCAGCATGATTTCCTCACTCAATCTGACAATTGATTCGTTTTATTCCGACGCCTGCAGTGCGCCGAAGGCGCCTTCGATCACCGCTTTCTGCTGGGCATTGTGTTTTGCATAATATCCGACCGCGGGCGAGGCCGATTCCGGACGACTGACCAGATGCAACGACTGGCCGGGCGCCACCGAGCGCGCAATATGCCGATGCGACGCCAGCCAATACCAGCACCCTTGATTGCGCGGCTCTTCCTGGCACCAAACCAACTCTTTGGCATTCGGCCAACGCGCGAGTTCGGCCATCAGCGCATCCTCGGGGAAGGGGTACATCTGCTCCATCCGCACCACGGCGGTCGTGCCGATATTCGCTTCCTGACGGTAAGCCATCAATTCGTAATAGATCTTGCCGGTGCACAACACCACGCGCGTCACCTGCGCCGGATCCAACGACGCCGTCTCGCCGATCACCACCTGGAAAGTCCCTTTGGCCAATTCCTCCAAGGAGGACACTGCATCCTTGTTGCGCAACATCGATTTCGGCGTAATGATGATGAGCGGTTTTCTGACCTTGCGCAGCATTTGGCGACGCAGTAAATGGAATATCTGCGCGGGCGTAGTCGGCACGCAGACTTGCCAATTCTGCTCGGCGGAAAGATTCATATAGCGTTCGATGCGCGCCGACGAATGCTCCGGCCCTTGGCCTTCGTAGCCGTGCGGCAGCATCAAGGTCAGCCCCGACAAGCGCCCCCATTTGGCTTCGCCCGAACTGATGAACTGATCGATCACCACTTGCGCGCCATTGGCGAAGTCGCCGAATTGACCTTCCCAGATCACCAACTCGTTCGGCTCGGCGGTAGAGTAGCCATATTCGAATGCCATCACCGCTTCTTCGGACAGCACCGAATCGATGACGATGAACGGCGCCTGATTCGCGTCGAGATGCTGCAAGGGCACATGGGTGCCGGCGTCCCAGCGTTCGCGGTTCTGATCGTGCAACACCGCATGCCGATGGAAGAAGGTGCCGCGCCCGCAATCTTCGCCCGAAACGCGCACGCCGAAGCCCTGCATCAGCAGGGTCGCATACGCCATGTTTTCGCCCATGCCCCAATCCAGCGGCAGCTTGCCTTCGCCCATCGCGCGGCGGTCGTCGACGATCTTCTGCACCCGCGAATGTAAAGTGAATTGCGGCGGCACGGTCGATAAGGCGCGCGCCAACTTTTGCAGATCGCTCATCGGCACCGAAGTGTCGCAAACGTCGGTGTACTGCTGATTGATGAACGGAATCCAGTTGGTGGCGGAGGTGCGCGTGTAGTTTTCGAGCACCGGGTTATACAGCAGTTCGCCGCGATCCAAGGCGGCGCGGTAATCGGCGATGATTTGCTCCGGTTCGCCCTCGCCGCACACCCCTTGCGCCACCAACCTTTCCGCATATAATTTACGCGTGCCGGGATGCGCATTGACTTTCTTGTACATCAAGGGCTGCGTCACCATCGGCTCGTCTTGCTCGTTGTGGCCGAGCTTGCGGAAGCACACCAGATCGATCACCACGTCTTTTCTGAATTCCTGGCGGTATTCCATCGCGAGCTTGGTGACGAAAGCCACCGCCTCGGGATCGTCGCCATTCACATGGAAAATCGGCGCTTCGATCATCTTGAACAGATCGGTGCAATATAAAGACGAACGGTAGTCGCGCAGATCGGAGGTGGTGAAACCGATCTGATTATTGACGACGATATGCACGGTGCCGCCGGTGCCGTAGCCGCGCGTCGCCGAGAAATTCAGCATTTCCTGATTGACGCCTTGTCCAGCCACCGCCGCATCGCCATGGATCAACACCGGCAACACTTCCGCGCCGGTCTTGTCGCCGCGCCGCCGCTGGCGCGCATACACCGAGCCTTCGACCACGGGATTGACGATTTCCAAATGCGAGGGATTGAAGGCCAGCGTCAGATGCACCGGGCCACCGGGGGTCGCCACATTCGACGAAAAACCCAGATGGTATTTTACGTCGCCCGCCGACAGATCCGAAGCTTTCTTGCCTTCGAATTCGTCGAACAGCATTTTCGGCGCCTTGCCGAGCGTGTTCACCAGCACATTCAAGCGCCCGCGATGCGCCATGCCGATGACGATTTCTTTGACGCCTAGACTGCCGCCGACGCGCACCAGCTCGTCCATCGCCAAAATCGTCGACTCGCCGCCTTCGAGCGAAAAGCGTTTCTGTCCGACATAACGAGTATGTAAATAGCGTTCCAGGGTTTCTGCGGCGGTCACGCGTTCGAGAAAACGTTTCTTTTCGATCGCCGTGTATGACGGCGTGGCGCGCACCGGCTCCAGCTTGGCTTGCAGCCAACGCTTCTGCTGCACGTCGGCGATATACATATATTCGGCGCCGATGGTGCCGCAATAGGTCTGGCGCACCGCTTCGAGGATTTCGCGCAAGGTCGCCGTTTCCGCCACCGCAGCGAACGAGCCGGTATGAAACACCTGGCCAAGATCGGCCTCGGTGAAACCGTAGTGCGACGGCTCCAGTTCGGTAATCGCCGGACGCTCGCTACGCTTCAACGGGTCGATTTGCGCCCAGCGATTGCCGAGGAATCGATACGCATTGATCAACTGCAACACCTTGACCTGCTTGCCATCCGCCACGGCGCTGCGCGCGGCTTGCTGCAAGGTGCCTTCCTTGGCGCGTTGCGCGAACGAACCGATGATGGGCTGATGGGCGACATCCGGCCCGGTGTAATTTCCTGCCCCCGGCAAGGTCGACAGCTTGTCGAAATAATCGCGCCACGACGCATCGACCGAAGCGGGGTTGGCGAGATAGCTGTCGTACAACTCCTCGATGTAGGGGATATTTGCGCCGAACAGATACGAATTGGACAACATCTGCTTCATCATGGCGTCGCGACTCCTTCATCCTGGACAAAAAAATCGGAGGCCTTTGCCCGCCCCCTGAGCTTACTTAAACCGCAGTATCGCATTAAATCCATCCCAGCCGTCCCGCCGGCGCCGACTTTTGCAGCCCGATTTTTGCAACAAGCGGCGGCGGCTAAAAACAAAACCCCATTCTCGATCCCTGCCGGGAATCGGCGGTCGGATCGAGAACGGGGTCATTCACTTCGACTACAATCGTATCAGCGTTGCACTAAGGGCTTGACGTCGCGCTTGGCCGCGCCGACATACAATTGACGCGGACGGCCGATCTTGTATTCGGTATCGGTGATCATTTCTTCCCACTGCGTCATCCAGCCGACGGTGCGCGCCAGGGCGAAGATGCAGGTGAACATCGAGGTCGGGATGCCCAGCGCCTTTTGCACGATGCCGGAGTAGAAATCGACGTTCGGATACAGTTTCTTCGAGATGAAATACTCGTCTTCGAGCGCAATCTTCTCCAGAGCGAGCGCCAACTTGAACAGGCGGTCGTCCTGCAAGCCGAGTTCGTTAAGCACATCGTGGCAGACCTTGCGCATCAATTTGGCGCGCGGATCGAAGTTTTTATACACGCGATGACCGAAGCCCATGAGCTTGAAGCTGTCGTTCTTGTCTTTGGCGCGCTTGATGTACTCGCCGACGCGCGACACATCGCCGATTTCTTCGAGCATCTGCAAACAGGCTTCGTTCGCGCCGCCGTGCGCCGGGCCCCACAGACAGGCGATGCCGGCGGAAATACAGGCGAACGGGTTGGCGCCCGACGAACCCGACAGGCGCACCGTCGAGGTCGAGGCGTTCTGCTCGTGATCGGCATGCAGGATGAAGATGATGTCGAGCGCGCGCACCAACACGGGATTCGGCACGTAATCTTCGACCGGCGTGCCGAACATCATATGCATGAAGTTGGCGGTGTAGTCGAACTTGTTCTTCGGATACATGAACGGCTGGCCGGAACTGTACTTGTACGCCATCGCCACGATGGTCGGCAGCTTGGCGACCAAACGGTTGAAGGAAATGCTGCGATGCTCGGCATCGGAGAAATCCGTGACCTCGTGGTAGAACGCCGACAAGGCGCCGACCACACCGACCATCACCGCCATCGGGTGCGAGTCGCGGCGGAAGCCCTGATAGAACTTCGCCAGTTGCTCATGCACCATGGTGTGACTTTTGATGATCTTTTCGAACTCGAACTTCTGCGTGGCGTTCGGCAGCTCGCCGTTCTTCAACAGATACGCCACTTCGAGGAAGTTGCAGTTTTCGGCCAACTGCTCGATCGGATAGCCGCGATACAGCAGCTCACCCTTGTCGCCATCGATATACGTCACCTTGGACTGACAACTCGCGGTCGACAAAAAACCCGAGTCATACGTAAACAATCCGGTTTTGGCGCCCAGGGTTCGAATGTCGACAACATCATTGCCATGCGTGCCCGCCATGACAGGAAACTCATAGGTCCTACCGTCCAACGTCAAGGTTGCCATGCGCTGCGTGCTCATATCCCTATCCTCTGTTAGTCTTTCTAAAATACTTCTTCCACATTATGACCGCGCTTAGAGTTCGCGCAGCCGTCCTATCATGGCGGCAAGTTGCGCATCCTGACTGACTTGCTTGCCGCCGACCAGAGCCCACAACTCATGATCCTCCAAGGCCAGCAGCCGCTCCAATGCCGCCTCGTCTTCGAGCGACATCTCGTCGCCGACGCGCTGCCAGTAGCGCTGAAACACCAAGTCCAACTCCAGCAAGGCGCGGCGGCAATGCCACTTCAACCGCCCCAAGCGTGCATTGCGCGCATCGCGTTCGCTATCCATCGATTTTCGATTCCCGAATCATACCGCTCGTTTTACCATCATTTCCTTGATCTTGCCGATCGCGCGCGTCGGATTCAGCCCTTTGGGGCAGACATCGACGCAATTCATGATGGTGTGACACCGGAACAGCCGATACGGATCTTCGAGATTGTCCAAACGCTCGCTGGTCGCCTGATCGCGCGTATCGGCGATAAAGCGATACGCCGCCAGCAGACCGGCCGGACCGACGAACTTATCGGGGTTCCACCAGAACGAGGGGCATGAGGTCGAGCAGCAGGCGCAGAGGATGCACTCGTACAAGCCGTTCAACTCTTCGCGATCCTCGGGCGATTGCAGACGCTCGTGCTCGGGTGGCGGGTCGTTATTGATCAGATACGGCGTGATCGAGTGATATTGTTTAAAGAACTGAGTCATATCGACGATCAGATCGCGGATCACCGGCAAGCCCGGCAAGGGGCGCAGTACGATCGGCTTGCCGTCGGGGAAGGAGGCCAGATCGGTCAAACAAGCCAGGCCGTTCTTGCCGTTGATGTTCATCGCATCGGAACCGCACACGCCTTCGCGGCACGAACGGCGGAAAGCGATCGAGTCGTCCTTAGCCTTCAACTTGACCATCGCATCGAGCAGTTTCTTGTCCATCGGATCGCATTCGACGGAGATATCCTGCATATATGGTTTCGCATCCTTATCGGGATCGTAACGATAAATCCTGAAATGAAAAGTGCGCATTTGTACGGCATTTGTCATCATTAGGTCCTTCTCAGTAAGTGCGCTTCTTCAGCTCGATAGTATCAATGGAGAGGGGCTTCATCTGCACCGGTTTGTACTCAAGGCGATTCCCCTCGCGATACCATAAGGTATGCCTGAGCCAGTTTTTGTCGTCGCGGCCATCCGGGGTTTCCTGCGTATCCACAGCATCGTCGCGCACATGAGCGCCGCGCGACTCTTTGCGGGCCTCCGCCGAAACCATCGTTGCCTTGGCAACCTCGATTAAGTTGTCCAATTCAAGCGCCTCGATGCGCGCAGTGTTGAATACTTTGGATTTATCATTTATCGCGGTATTGGCTACAACGTCCGCTACTTCGAGAATCCTGGCGACCCCTTCTTTCAATAGATCGTTGAAGCGAAACACCCCTGCATGCTTCTGCATCGTACGCTGCATCAGCACCCGAGTTTCATGCACATTGCTACCGCCCTTCTGATTATTCAGACGATCCAGCCGCGCCAGCGTCCTGTCGATGGCATCCACCGACAACGGTT
This sequence comes from Rhodocyclaceae bacterium, assembly GCA_035283885.1. Lineage (GTDB taxonomy): Bacteria > Pseudomonadota > Gammaproteobacteria > Burkholderiales > Rhodocyclaceae > DATETD01. The sequence goes on along the minus strand of DATETD010000311.1, from coordinate 6,977 downwards.
TGTGCGCCTTTTCCGCATTGCGGATATCCTCGACCGCCATTTCGCCAGCCGACTTGCCGAACACCAGCAGATCGAGCAAGGAATTGGTGCCTAGGCGATTGGCGCCATGCACCGAAGCGCAAGCGCACTCGCCGGCAGCGTAGAAACCGGGCACAGGAACGGCCTTGTCGTCGCCTTGCGGCACAACGACCTGACCAAAACGGTTAGTCGGAATGCCGCCCATCTGATAATGACATGTAGGCACCACCGGGAGGTATTCCTTCAGACAATCGACGCCCGCAAACTGCAAACCGATTTCATGAATACTCGGCAATCTCTTCAGGATAACCTGCGGATCGAGATGGGTGAGATCGAGGTACACGTAATCCTTGTACGGTCCCGCGCCGCGCCCTTCGTTGATCTCGGTCAGCATCGAACGGGAGACCACATCGCGCGAAGCCAGATCCTTGGCGTTCGGCGCGTAACGCTCCATGAATCGCTCGCCTTGGGCGTTACGCAGAATCCCGCCTTCGCCGCGAACGCCTTCGGTAATCAATACGCCGGCGCCGGCCACGCCGGTGGGATGGAATTGCCAGAACTCCATATCTTCCAGCGGTATACCCGCACGCGCCGCCATGCCAAGACCGTCGCCCGTATTGATGAAGGCGTTGGTCGAGGAATAATAAACGCGCCCGGCCCCACCGGTGGCGAATAGGGTCGCCTTAGCATGAAAGACGACAACTTCGCCGGTTTCCATATCCATGGCAGTGACGCCAAGCACGTGGCCTTCGGCGTCGCGCACCAGGTCCAGCGCCTGCCATTCGACGAAGAACTGGGTATTCACCTTAAGATTGCGTTGATACATCGCATGCAACATCGCATGACCGGTGCGGTCGGCCGCCGCACAGGAACGACGCACCGGCTTCTCGCCGAAGTTCGACATATGACCGCCAAACGGGCGTTGATAGATGCGACCGTTTTCGAAGCGATCGAACGGCATACCATAGTGTTCAAGCTCGATCACGCACTCGTTGGCCTTGCGGCACATGAATTCGATCGCGTCCTGATCGCCGAGCCAATCCGACCCCTTGACGGTGTCGTACATATGCCATTGCCAGTTATCCTCCTCGGAATTGCCGAGCGAGGCCGCGACTCCGCCTTGCGCCGCCACGGTGTGCGAGCGCGTCGGAAACACCTTGGTTAGCACAGCAGTCTTCATGCCGGCTTCGGAAAGCTGGATCGCAGCGCGCAGCCCCGCGCCGCCCGCGCCGACGATAACCGCATCGAATTTGCGGACAGTATAATTTAAGCTCATATCGACCTCAAAGTCTCCAGATAATCCAAATCGCCCAGCCGGCGTAACCCACCAGAGCGAACAGCGTCAGCACATGCAAGGTCAATCGCAAGGCCGCACAGGCAAGGTAATCCATCCAGATATCGCGCACCCCGACCCAAGCGTGATAACACAGACTGACGATGAAAAGGAAGGTCGCGAAGCGCACCGCGCCATGACTCATGAACGCCTGCCAAGTCTCGGACGATTCAACCGCTCCCGCCAACACGGCGACGAAAATAAGGACGACATACGCCGCCATCGCCACCGCCGTAATTCGTTGCGCCAGCCAGTCCTTGAGACCGTAATGCGCGCCCACCACGATACGATTCATATCAATACACTCCCAAAAGCTTCAAGCCGAATACCGCCGTCAAGGCTAGGCTGACCGCCATCACCGCCACCGCCGAAGAACGCGCTTTGGCCTTCTCGACGCCGACATGCACATCGATCAGCAGGATGCGAATTCCCATGCAGCAATGATGCAGGAAGGCCCACACCAGTCCCAACAACACCAGTCGCACCAAGAAATTGCCGCTGTACTGCGCAAACAACGCCTGCCCTTCGGGCGCAGCGCTCAGCGACAACTGCAACAGCCAGATCAAAAACGGTAGAAACAGGAACAGACCCGCGCCGCTGACGCGGTGCAAAATCGAGGCGATGCCGGGCAACGGCAGCCGTATTTCCTGTAGCGTCAAAAACTTCGGTCGCTGCTTAGACTTCTCTTGCATAACCTGCTTTCTCCTTTAAATGCGCAACAAAAAAATACCGAAAACGGAATCGGCGGATTTTATAGCGATGCGAGCGATTCATGCCGCCACCGTCAGCGACCGCTTTTCCCCGACGCGGGGGCAATGCCCAATTCATTAAAATAACAATGATGGGCCGTGCTGTATAAACCGCGCCGCCACTCGACCGGTCGCTCGCCATAGGTGAAACTCACGCGCTCCACCGACAACAATGGACTACCTTCGGCCACCCCCAAGCGTTCTGCGCTACCGCGATCGGCCGCCACGGCGCGCAGCCGCTCCTCGGCGCGAATCATACGAATCGCAAAACGATTTTCAAAAAAACTGTACAGCGAACCTTCGTAATCGCGTAGCAATTCCAAGGTCAAGGCGCCGAAGATTTCGCCGGGCAGATAGATCTCGTCGACCACCACCGGCTTCTCGGCAAACTTCAATAAGCGCCGCACGATCACGATAGGATCGCCGACTTGCAACGCCAACATGCGCGCCGCCTCGGTGCCGGCCTTGGCGCGCCAACATTCCAACGGCACGCTGCGCGCCGACTCCACGCCTCCGGCCAAGGGAACTAAACGCAGAAAGCGGAAAAACGCACGCGGATCGTCGTGCGTCGCGACGAAGGTTCCTTTGCCTTGACGACGAACCAATAAATTCTCCGCCACCATTTCGTCGATCGCCTTGCGCACCGTGCCTTGACTCACGCCGAAATGCAGCGCCAAATCGGACTCGCTTGGGATAGCCTCGCCCGGACGCCATTGCGCAGATTCAAGTCGCTGCACGAGCAGATGCTTGATTTGACGGTAGAGCGGACTGAAAGTCGGCGCTGACGAGACGGCTGGATTCGACATGGGCGCGCATTGAACCATATTTCGTTCGCGCCGTCCAGATGTTGTCTTACATGTTATATAAGACATAAGATGCATATTGACACATGTCGGCACAACCACTACCATTCCGCCGCCCGAACAACGACCGGCAGACACGACGTTGTTACGATGCGATATTAACTGGCGCCTGGATCTACGGGAAGCGACTCGATGCCGATTTTGCATACGACTTACTCTAGAATGCGCACGCTGAAACGCGCCTATCTATCCAGGATCGCTGCGAGCTCCGGTCGTTGTCTCGGATGCATCTCGCCGCCAGCCGATTCGATCGTCACCGACGTACAACCTAACCTGAAGGAATTTTCATTATGACCAAAGCCCCCGTTCGCGTTGCCGTCACCGGCGCTGCAGGACAGATCGGATATGCCCTGGTATTCCGCATCGCCGCTGGCGAAATGCTCGGCAAGGATCAACCCGTCATCCTGCAAATGCTTGAATTACCGATGGAAAAAGCCCAGCAAGCGCTGAAGGGCGTAATGATGGAGCTTGACGACTGCGCATTCCCCACCCTCGCCGGCATGGTCGGCACCGACGACCCCAAGGTCGCCTTCAAGGATGCGGACTACGCTTTGCTGGTCGGCGCCCGTCCGCGCGGCCCCGGCATGGAGCGCAAGGATCTGCTGCTTGAAAACGCCAAGATCTTCATCGAGCAAGGCAAGGCGCTGAACGCCGTCGCCTCGCGCAACGTCAAAGTGCTGGTGGTCGGCAACCCCGCCAACACCAACGCCTATATCGCCATGAAGTCGGCCCCCGATCTGCCGAAGAAGAACTTCACCGCGATGCTGCGCTTGGACCACAACCGCGCGATTTCGCAACTGGCCACGCGCACCGGCAAGACCGTGTCCGAGGTCGAAAAGATGATCGTCTGGGGCAACCACTCGCCGACGATGTACCCGGATCTGCGCTTCTGCACCGTCGGTTCCGACGCGGCGCAGAAGCTCGTCAATGACGACGCCTGGTACAAGAACGAGTACATCCCGACCGTCGGCAAACGCGGCGCAGCGATCATCGCCGCACGCGGCGCTTCGTCCGCCGCCTCTGCCGCCAACGCCGCGATCGACCATATGCGCGACTGGGCCTTGGGCACCAACGGCAAATGGGTCACGATGGGCGTGCCGTCCGACGGCAGCTACGGCATCCCCACCGACATCCTCTACGGCGTGCCGGTCACTTGCGCCAACGGCGAATACACGCGCGTCGAAGGCCTAGCGATCGACGACTATTCCCGCACCATGATGGACAAGACCCTGGCCGAACTGCAAGAAGAGCAAGCCGGCGTCGCCCCGATGCTCGGCTAAACTACCCCGCGCAACGCCAAAGACGAAGCGTCATTCCCGCGACAGCGGGGATGGCGCTTTCGCCGCTTTATCGCCCCCCATTCGCTCCCCCGTCTTACCTCAATCCATTGTTATTCCACGAAGGAAGCCACTATGCTTGAAGCCTATCGCCAACATGCCGCCGAACGCAACAGTCAGGGAATCCCGGCCCTACCGCTGACCCCGCAACAGACTACCGAGCTGGTGGCTTTACTGCAGAACCCGCCCGCAGGCGAAGAAGCCTTTCTCGTCGAACTGCTGACCCACCGCGTGCCGGCCGGCGTCGACGACGCCGCCAAGATCAAAGCCGAATTCCTCGCAAAAGTCGGTTCTGGCCAGCTTGAACAAAACGCGGCTTGCCCACTGATCGACCGCGCCAAAGCCACCGAACTGCTCGGCACCATGGTCGGCGGCTACAACGTCAAACCGCTGATCGACCTGCTCGACGATCCCGTCGTCGGCAACGTCTCGGCCACGGCGCTGAAATCCACGCTGTTGATGTTCGACTACTTCCATGACGTCGCCGAAAAATCCAAGGCCGGCAGCACTAATGCCAAAGCCGTGATGCAATCCTGGGCCGATGCCGAATGGTTCACCCGGCGCCCCGAAGTGCCGAAGAAAATCTCCGTCACCGTCTTCAAAGTCACCGGCGAAACCAACACCGACGACCTGTCGCCCGCGCCCGACGCCTGGAGCCGTCCCGACATCCCGCTGCATGCGCTCGCGATGCTCAAGAACGCGCGCGACGGCATTACCCCCGACAATCCCGGCGCGATCGGCCCGATGAAGTTGATCGAAACGCTCAAGCTAAAAGGCCATGCGGTCGCCTATGTCGGCGACGTGGTCGGCACCGGCTCCTCGCGCAAATCCGCCACCAACTCGGTGCTGTGGTGGACCGGCGACGACATTCCGTTCGTCCCCAATAAACGCTTCGGCGGCTTCTGCCTCGGCGGCAAAATCGCCCCGATCTTCTTCAACACCCAAGAAGACGCCGGCGCCTTCCCGATCGAATGCGACGTCACCCAGATGAACATGGGCGACGTGGTCGATATCTATCCCTACGACAAAAAAGTCGAGAAGAACGGTCAAGTCATCGCGACCTTCGACTACAAATCCGAAGTGCTGCTCGACGAAGTGCGCGCCGGCGGGCGCATCAACTTGATTATCGGACGCGGCCTGACGGCGCGCGCACGCCAAGCGCTCGGCCTGCCCGCCTCCACCCTGTTCCGTCTGCCGGTCGCACCGAAAGATACGGGCAAGGGCTACAGCCTGGCGCAAAAGATGGTCGGACGCGCCTGCGGCCTAGCCGAGGGCAAAGGCATCCGCCCCGGAACGTATTGCGAACCGCGCATGACCTCGGTCGGCAGCCAAGACACCACGGGCCCGATGACGCGCGACGAGTTGAAAGACCTCGCCTGCCTCGGCTTCTCCGCCGACCTGGTGATGCAATCGTTCTGCCACACCGCCGCGTACCCGAAACTCGTCGACGTCAAGACCCATCGCACCCTGCCCTCGTTCATCACCGCGCGCGGCGGCGTCAGCCTGCGCCCCGGCGATGGCGTGATTCACTCCTGGCTTAACCGCTTCCTGTTGCCGGACACCGTCGGCACCGGCGGCGACAGCCACACCCGTTTCCCGATCGGCATTTCCTTCCCCGCCGGCTCGGGCTTGGTGGCATTTGCCGCCGCCACCGGCGTAATGCCGCTGGATATGCCGGAATCCGTATTGGTGCGCTTCAAGGGCGAGCTGCAACCCGGTATCACGCTACGCGACCTGGTGAATGCGATCCCGCTTTACGCCATCAAAGCCGGCCTGCTGACCGTCGCCAAACAAGGCAAGAAGAACGTCTTCTCGGGACGCGTGCTTGAAATCGAAGGCCTGCCCAACCTCAAGGTCGAACAAGCCTTCGAACTCACCGATGCCTCCGCCGAACGCTCCGCTGCCGGCTGCTCGGTGCGCCTCAACAAAGAACCCATCGTCGAATATCTGCGCTCCAACATCACCTTGATGAAGTGGATGATCGCCGAAGGCTACGCCGATCGCCGCACTCTGGGGCGCCGCATTAAAGCGATGGAAGACTGGATTGCCAACGGCACGCTGTTGCAACCGGACGCCGACGCCGAATACGCCGCCGTGATCGAAATCGATCTCGCCGACGTCAAGGAACCGATCCTTGCCTGCCCGAACGATCCGGACGACGTCAAAGTGCTGTCCGAAGTCGCTGGCGAAAAGATCGACGAGGTGTTCATCGGCTCCTGCATGACCAACATCGGCCACTTCCGCGCCGCCGGCAAAGTGCTCGACGGCAAGAGCGACATCCCCACTCGCCTGTGGATCGCCCCGCCGACCAAGATGGACGCGATGATCCTCAACGAAGAAGGTTATTACGCCATCCTAGGAAAATCCGGCGCGCGGATGGAGATGCCCGGCTGCTCGCTGTGCATGGGCAATCAGGCGCAAGTCCGCAAAGGCAGCACGGCGGTGTCGACCTCGACGCGCAACTTCCCGAACCGTCTGGGCATCGACACCCGCGTGTATCTCAGCTCGGCGGAACTGGCTGCGGTGACCGCGCTGATGGGCAAGATCCCGACCATGGCGGAATACCTGGAGCAAGTCAAAGCGGTTAACGCCAAGGCGGGCGACGTGTATCGCTATATGAACTTCGACCAGATCGCGGAGTTCAAGGAAGTCGCGGATACGGTGACGCTGTAATTTC
>DATETD010000310.1:0-12566 GCA_035283885.1 Rhodocyclaceae bacterium | reverse complement strand
CCTGCCGTTCAATGACCCGGCCAGTTGGTCGATTTGCGATCTGGCGCGCGTGCATAGCGACTGTCGCGGCTTTATCGGCGGCGTGCTGCAAGGCGACTACCTGTATCTCGCCCCGTTCGAAACCGACGCCGGATGCCACGTCGGCATGATGACGCGCATCGACATTTCCAGCCAAACGCCTTGGAGTGCGTGAATAAGAAACTCGGTGCTGGCGCGACGGTTAAGAATTCGCGATCAACTTCGGCAGCAGCGTCAGCAATAGCGCCGTCTGCCCCAGCAGCAGCCCGACGACCCATTTAAGGAGGTCTGCTTTCGCTTCTGTGAGTTTCGCCTCAATCCGCGCTTCGACCTCTTTAAGGTCGCGGCGGTTGGGCATGTCGTCGAGATTTAACGACAACACCTCAGCCAAGGCGTGCGCCTCGGCTTTAGCTTGAGCTTCCGGCACGCCTGCGGCAGCAAGGCGTTCGGCGTACTTTAAGGTGTCGAATGTGATGTCAGTCATAGTGCGGCGAATCCTACGCCCACGGTCTGATCGAGTCAACCGCCAGCCTTCCACGTCGCACCGAGTGATGCCATCGCAGCCCTATCGAAGCGTAGCAGCGCCTGCTATGCTTCGCTACGATAAAAGTCGGCGCTGGCGAGACGGCGTCGGTCATGCATAAGCCAAGGGGAGCGTCATCATGATACGAGCCGTGCCATCGACCGGGCGTTCGCCCGGCGCCGTGTGGTTGGGAGGAGGTCATCAGGCGGCGGGGGATGTTTGGGGCGCATTGGCGGCGATGCTGGTGGCCTTGCCCGCGTCGATTGCGTTCGGCGTGACGGTGTATGCCGCGATCGGCCCGGCGTATGCCGCTTCGGGCGCCTTGGCCGGGATCATCGGCGCGACCGTGGTCGGACTGATCGCCTCGGCGTTCGGCGGCACGGATCGTTTGATCAGCGCGCCTTGCGCGCCCGCGGCGGCGGTGTTGTCGGCGTTTGCGATCGATCTGGTCAAACAAGGGGTGGCGCCCGGCACCATCGTCTTGTTGCTGGTGATGCTCGGCATCGTCGCCGGCGCGGTGCAAATGCTGCTGGGCTTCGTCGGCGTCGGGCGCTTGATACGCTATATCCCGTTCCCCGTGGTCAGCGGCTATCTGTCGGGCGTCGGCCTCATCATTATCGGCAGCCAAATTCCGAAATTTCTCGGCATCCCCGGCAAGCATTGGTGGGACGCGGTGCTTTCGCCGTGGCTGTGGGATTGGCGCGGCATCGCGATCGGCGGCGTGACGGTCGGCGTGGCCTTGATTACGCCACGATTGACGCATAAAGTTCCCAGCACCATCCTGGGTATCGTTGCGGGTCTGATCGCGTATTTGCTCTTGGCGCTGCAAGACGCCAGCCTGTGGCAATTGGAAAACAATCCCTTGGTGATCGGCTCGCTCGGCGTCGGCATCGACGGCTTTTTCGCCTCCGTCAATGCACGCTGGCTGGAAATCGGCAATTTGCGCCTCAATCAGATTGCCGGACTATTCGGCAGCGCCTTGACCTTGGCGGTGTTGCTGTCGATCGATACGCTCAAGACCTGCGTGGTGCTCGACCAGATGACGCGCGGTCGCCACGATTCGAATCGCGAATTGATCGCGCAAGGGCTGGCGAATGTCGCCGCGGTGTCGGTCGGCGGCATGCCGGGCGCGGGGACGATGGGTGCGACCATGGTGAGTTTGAGCAGTGGCGCGGTAACGCGCATGACCGGGGTGATCGAAGGCGTGTTCGCCTTGATCGCCGCCTTGTTGCTCGGCTCGTTCATCGCGTGGATACCGGTGGCGACGCTGGCCGGGATTCTGATCGTCATCGGCGTGCGCATGATCGACAAGGAGCCGTTACGCTTTTTGCAATCGAACGCCACGGTGTTCGATTTTGCCGTGGTCATGGTGGTGGTGATCGTCGCCATCACCGTCGGCCTGATCGCCGCGTCCGCCGTCGGCGTGGCCTTGGCGATTATCCTGTTCTTGCGCGAGCAGATCGGCAGTTCGGTGGTGCGGCATAAGATGTACGTCAATCAGATATCCTCGACCTGGTATCGCCCCGAAGACGAGATGCACATTTTGAGCAAGAAGGGCGATCAGGCGGTGATCTTCGAACTGCAAGGCAGCCTGTTTTTCGGCAACACCCAGGCCTTGTACAGCGAGCTTGAGCAGGAAATCAACACGCGCAGCTTCGTGATTATCGATTTGAAGCGCGTGCAGTCGGTGGATGTGACGGCGGCGCATATGCTGAATCAAGTGCGCGACGCGATTAAAGAGCGCGGCGCCGTGTTGATATTCAGCAATATTCGCGAGAATTTGCCGAACGGGCGCAATCTACGCGAATTTTTCGAGCAGACCGGGTTGCTCGAATCCGATGGCGATTCGGCGCGGATTTTTCCCGAACTCGACAGCGCGATCGCCTGGGTCGAAGATCGCATCCTCGGCGAACGCGAATTGGCGCCCGAAATCGAGACGCCGATGCAATTGCAGGAAATGGATATTTTCGTCAAGCATAAGGACGAAACCCTGAAGGACCTCGAAGCGCGCATGCAGTTGCGCACCTATCAGGCCGGCGACGCGGTGTATGTCCAAGGCGAGGCCGGCGACGAATTGTTCTGGGTGCGGCGCGGTGCGGTGCATATCATGGCGCCCTTGGGGGCAGGGCGCAGCAAGCATATCGCCAGCTATGGGCGCGGCGACTTCTTCGGCGGAATGTCGTTTCTGGACAATCAGTTGCGCAATAACGACGCCGTGGCGGTCACGACCACCGAGGTCTATGTGCTGTCGCTGGAGCAATTCAACCAAATCGCCGAGCATCATAAGAAGCTCGCCTTGCAGCTCGTGACGGCGATGGCGCGCACTTTGGCGATGCGCTTGAAATACGCCGAGACCGAGTTGACGATGTTGCAGGAGTATTGAGCATCCGTCTCGCCAGCGCCGAGTTCTTGATTGGCATCGGCGTCGATTGCATTGCGTTGCTGAAAATCGCCGCCGCCGATTTTAAAATTGACCGCAACTTCAAGCCTCTGTAGAATGCGCGCTCTTTTGCAATTCCCCATTGGAGTCCATCATCATGTATGCGGTCATAAAAACCGGCGGCAAGCAGTATCGCGTTGCGGCTGGCGAGAAGATCAAAATAGAACAGATACCGGCAGAGGTGGGCGCGGAAATCACAATCGACCAGGTGTTGATGGTCGGCGAAGGCGAATCGGTCAAGATCGGTTCCCCCCTCGTCGCCGGAGCTACCGTCACGGCGAAAGTGATCGCGCAAGGCCGGCACGACAAAGTCAGAATTTTCAAGATGCGCCGTCGTAAGCACTACCAGAAGCACCAAGGCCATCGCCAAAACTTTACCCAAATCGAAATCGGCGCCATCAACGGCTGATTTGCAGCCGATCGACGCTATAAGGAGCTGAAACATGGCACATAAAAAAGCAGGCGGCAGTTCGCGTAACGGTCGCGATTCGGAGTCGAAACGTCTAGGCGTCAAGCGCTACGGCGGTCAGGTGATTTCCGCCGGCAGCATCATCGTGCGTCAGCGCGGCACCGAGTTTCATCCCGGTGAAAACGTCGGCATGGGCAAGGATCACACCCTGTTCGCCAAGATCGAAGGCATGGTGAATTTCGCCGTCAAAGGCGAAAAACGCCGTCGCGTGGTCAGCATTATCCCCGCCGCACCTGCGGCGGAAGCCGCACCCGCCGCGGCGTAAGACGCATCCGCCGGCAGCCACGCTTGCGCCCCTCACGCGCGAGCGTGCATTAAGCCCTATCCCGCGATAGGGCTTTCGCATTTTAAGGGGTTCGTTTCGCCCACCCGTTCGCCCACCCCTTTCGCCAACCCACTTACCGACCCCCTATGAAATTCTTTGACGAAGCACGCATCGAGGTATTCGCCGGCGATGGCGGCAACGGCGTCGCGGCGTTTCGCCGCGAAAAATTCATTCCGATGGGCGGCCCGAGCGGTGGCGACGGCGGGCGCGGCGGCAGCATCTGGGCGACCGCCGACCGCAATCTGAACACGCTGATCGATTTTCGCTACACGCGTGTCTTCCGCGCGCCAAAAGGCGAGCATGGTCAAGGCTCGGATTGCTACGGCAAGGGCGGCGAAGACCTCGAATTGCGCATGCCGGTCGGCACGGTGATTACCGATCACGAGAGCGGCGACTTGATCGCCGATCTGGATGTCGACGGCAAGCGCTGCCTGATTGCTCAAGGCGGCAACGGCGGCCTAGGCAATCTGCATTTCAAGTCGAGCACCAACCGCGCGCCGCGCCAATGCACGCCCGGCACGCCCGGCGAGCAGCGCATGCTGCAACTCGAACTCAAGGTGTTGGCCGACGTCGGCCTGCTCGGCATGCCGAACGCCGGCAAATCGACGTTTATCCGTGCGATTTCCGCCGCACGCCCCAAGGTGGCCGACTATCCCTTCACCACCTTGCATCCGAATCTCGGCGTGGTGCGCGTCGACGACAACCGCAGTTTCGTCGTCGCCGATATCCCCGGCTTGATCGAGGGCGCGGCTGAGGGCGCGGGACTCGGTCATCGTTTCCTCAAACACTTGCAGCGCACCGGCTTGCTACTGCATTTGGTCGATATCGCCCCGTTCGACGAGGGCATCGATCCGGCGCACGAAGCGCAAGCGATTCTCGAAGAGCTGCGCAAGTACGACGAAGCCTTATACGCCAAGCCGCGCTGGCTGCTGCTGAACAAGATCGACCTCGTGCCCGAGGAAGAACGCGCTGCACGCATCGCGGCGCTGTTGCAATCCTACCAACCACAGCGGCATTTCGTCGTCGCGGCGATCAACGGCGCAGGTTGCCGCGAGGTTTGCTTTGCGATTATGGAGCATTTGGAACAACTGAAAGCCGCCGATGCAAAAGTCGGCGCTGACGAGACGGATAACGAAGCGGACGACGGGAATGAGGATGAGAGCGCAGATCGCTGAAGCGCGTCGCCTGGTCGTCAAGGTCGGCAGCGCACTGGTCACGAATAACGGCGAAGGTCTCGCGCACGACTTTATCGCCGAATGTGCGCGGCAGATCGCCGCCTTGCACGACGCCGGACGCGAAGTGCTGCTGGTGTCGTCGGGCGCGATCGCCGCCGGCATGCAGCGCCTCGGCTGGACAACCCGTCCGCATGCGATCCACGATCTGCAAGCCGCCGCCGCGGTCGGTCAAATGGGCTTGGCGCAAGCCTACGAAACCACGTTCTTGCAGCACAACCTCAAGGCGGCGCAGATTCTGCTGACGCACGACGATCTGGCGAATCGAACGCGCTATCTGAATGCGCGTTCGACGCTGCAAAGCCTGTTGGCGCTCGGCGTGGTGCCTGTCATCAACGAAAACGATACTGTGGTCACCGACGAAATCAAGTTCGGCGATAACGATACGCTCGGCGCCTTGGTGGCGAATCTGGTCGAAGCCGACGCCTTGGTGATCCTCACCGATCAGCCGGGGCTGTACAGCGCCGATCCGCGCCGCGATCCTACGGCGACCTTGATCGTCGAAGGGCGCGCCGACGACCGCCGTTACGAATCGATGGCCGGCGGCGCCGGCACCGGCATCGGCAAAGGCGGGATGATTACCAAGATTTACGCCGCGCAACGCGCCGCGCGCAGCGGTGCGCATACGCTGATCGTCAGCGGGCGCGAACCGAATTCGCTGTTGCGCGCGACGCAAGGCGAAACCATCGGCACGCTGCTCTATGCCGCCGCCTCACCGCTGGCGGCGCGCAAGCAATGGCTGGCCGATCATTTGCAGCATGCGGGCGCGCTGACGCTCGATGCGGGTGCGATCAAGGCTTTGCTCGACGGTCGCAGCCTATTGCCGGTCGGCGTACAGCGCATCGACGGCGAATTCGAACGCGGCGCGGCGGTGGTGTGTCGCGACGCCGCCGGGCAAAAACTCGCCTGCGGCCTGATCAACTATTCGAGCGCCGAAGCGCGCCGCATCGCCGGCAAGAGTTCGCAACAGATCGAAACGCTGCTGGGCTATGTCGATAGCGACGAATTGATCCACCGCGACAACCTGGTGCTGCTGCAAGCGGGATGAGCGCCTCCGACCGTGGCGCCGATGCCGAGCAACTGGCGGCGGACTATCTGGGGCGTCATGGCTTGCGGATTATCGAGCGCAATTTTCGCGTCAAGGGCGGCGAAATCGATTTGATCGCACGCGACGGCGCGACGACGGTGTTCGTCGAAGTCCGCTTGCGCCGTCGCGACGGGCTTGTCAGTGCGGCGGAAAGCATCACGGTGCGCAAACAGCGCCGACTGATCCTCGCGGCACGGCTCTGGCTGCAACGCCATGGCGAAGTCCCATGCCGCTTCGATTGCGTCTTGCTCGACGAACTCGACGCCGGGCATATCGAATGGCTACGCGATGCGTTTCGCGCGGATTGAATGCGGGATCGTCGTCGCGCTGTGGCTGTGCGTCGTTGCGGCGCACGCCGCCGAAACCGTACGCATTTTGGTGCAAAGCTCGCCGCTCGCGGGATTTCAATACCATGCCGGCGCGCGTCTATGGGCGGAGATGCGCGCCGGCGACCGCTTGGCCTTGATACGCGAAGCCGATAACCCTTACGATAAAAATGCGGTGCGCGTCGAATGGCGCGGCGCAAAGCTCGGCTATCTGCCGCGCGCCGAAAATCGCGCCGTCGCCGCCGCGATAGATGCGGGCGAACGCGTCGATGCGCGGATTGCCCGGCTGCGCGAGCATCGCGACCCCTGGCAGCGGGTGCTGATCGACGTATTTGTCGTTCTCTAATCGCTCTGTTCCGCCCATTTGCGCGCCGATAATCCTCTATCCTTAAAGTCGGCCATTCGGCTCGTCGTTTGCTCCCTCAATGAAGGAACCCCTATGAACTCCTCGCTCTCCTTATTTCGCTTGACCGCCGTCCTCGTTGCCTGCGTCGGCGTGCTGGCCGGATGCTTCGGCATCGTCGCCGCCGGCGCGGGCGCCGGCGCGTTGATGCTGACGGATCGCCGCATCTCGGAAACCTATATCGCCGACGAAGGCATAGAAATGCGCGCCGCCAAACGGATCGCGGAAAAATACGGCGAACAGGTTCATATCAATCTAACCAGTTACAACCGCATGCTGTTGATGACCGGCGAAGTTCCCAATCCCAGCATCAAGTCGGATATCGAGCGATTGGTCAGCGGCGTGCCGAATGTCAAATCGATCGGCAACGAACTGGCGATCGACGGGCCGTCGAACTTCGGCTCGCGCAGCAACGACTCCTACATCACCTCGAAAGTGAAGGCGCGCTTCGTCGATAGCAACAAATTTTCCGCCAACCATGTCAAAGTGGTGACCGAAGCTGGCGTCGTCTTCTTGCTCGGCATGGTGACTGCCGAAGAAGCCAAGGCCGCAGTCGAAATCGCGCGCACCACCGGCGGCGTGCTCAAAGTGGTGCGGGTGTTCGAATCGATCACGCCCGAACAAGCGCGCGAACTCGACAGCAAGCCGCCGCTGATCCAGCAAACCCAGTTCGCCGACCCGCCGGCGGCCAAATAGCATGGACTATCCCACGCCCGGTTTCGAAACGAAAATCGTCGCGCCCGCCGATTTAGCTGCGCGCAGCGCGCATTTGCCGCGCCCCTGCGTGTTTACCAACGGCTGCTTCGACATCCTGCACCGCGGTCATGTCACCTATCTGGCGCAGGCGCGGCGTCTGGGCGCCAGCCTGATCGTCGCCGCCAATGCGGACGACTCGGTGCGCCGTCTCGGTAAGGGCGACGATCGGCCGGTCAATCCCTTGGCCGATAGGATGGCGCTGCTGGCCGCCTTGGGCGATGTATCGTTAGTCACCTGGTTCGACGAAGACACGCCGCTACGGCGCATCCTCGATTGCCATCCGGATATTCTGGTCAAGGGCGGCGACTGGCCCTGCGAAAAGATCGTCGGCTACCGCGAAGTCGTCGGCTGGGGCGGACAGGTGCATTCGATTCCTTTCCTGCACCAACAATCGACGAGCGCGTTGCTCGGCAAGATACGCCGGTTATAGTCCGGCCTATCCGTCCCGCCAGCGCCGACTTTGCGCAGGGTGGGTCAATTCACCTGAGCTTCGCTCAAAATCCGCAAGTTGCGCGCCGCGCCGTGCGGCTTGTCCGCCGTCATGAATTCGCGCGCAAAAGCCAGCGCCGTCACCGGCTTGCTCAACAAAAAGCCTTGCACGATATCGCAGCAGCGTTGCCGCAAAAAGCGCAGTTGCGCCTCGTTCTCCACGCCTTCGGCGACGACTTTCAAGCGCAGGCTGTGCGCCAAGGCAATAATCCCGGTGACGATCGCCGCATCGTCGGCGTCTTCGCAGACATCGCGCACAAACGAACGATCGATTTTGACGATATCGATAGGGAATTTTTTCAGGTACGCCAGCGACGAATAGCCGGTGCCGAAATCGTCGATCGACATCCGTATCCCTATGCTGCGCAAGCGATGCAAGGTCTGTAAGGTGTCTTCGGCATGCTCCATCAACGAGCTTTCGGTAATCTCCAACTCCAGCAGGGACGGTTCCAGCCCGACCTCGATCAGCACGTTCTCCACGGTCGCCGGAAAGTCCTTCTGCATCAATTGCTGCACCGAAAGATTGACCGCCACCTTCATCGCCGGCAAACCGGCGTTGATCCACGCCTGAATCTGCGTGCAGGCGGTGCGCAACACCCACTCGCCTAGCGCAATAATCAGCCCGGTATCTTCGGCCAGCGGAATGAATTCGACCGGCGACACCATACCGCGCACCGGATGATGCCAACGCACCAGCGCCTCCATGCCGATCACCCGCCCATTGTCGAACAAGGCTTGCGGCTGGTAATATACTTCCAACTCCTCGCGCTCCAGCGCACCGCGCAAATCGTTTTCCAGGCGCATACGATCCGAGATCGATCGCTCCATCTCGGTTTCGAAGAACTGGAAGCCGACCTTGGTCTTTTTCGCCCGGTACATCGCCGTGTCGGCATGTTTCAACAAGGAGCCGACATCGCCGCCGTCGTGCGGATACAGCGAGATGCCGACGCTGGTGCTGATGAAAATCGTATGGCCGTCGATCTGGAACGGCGTGCATAGCGAGCGGCAGATATCCTGCGCCACCTCCGCCGCCTTGGGCGCATCGATATTCGCCATCACCACGGTAAATTCGTCGCCGCCGAGTCGCGCCACGCTATCGCCGTTGCGCACGCAGCGACGCAGCCGCTGCGCCACCGCCACCAGCAGATGGTCGCCCACATCGTGCCCCAGCGTGTCGTTGACGTACTTGAACCGATCCAGATCGAGGAACAGCACTGCCGCGATTTCCCCGGCCTGGTGCGCCTGTTCTATCGACAGCTCCAACTGGCTGGCGAACAAGGTGCGGTTCGGCAAGCCGGTCAAGGGGTCGTTGTAGGCCAAATGCCGGATGCGCTGTTCGGCGCGATTGGCGTCGATCACGCGCCGCACGCGCTGCGACAAGACCGCAAAATGAATCGGTTTGGGAATATAGTCGCTGGCGCCGGCGGCAAAGGCGCGCTCGACCGAGGTATTGTCTTCGAGTGCGGTAATCATCAGCACCGGAATCGCTCGCCCTTGCGGCAGTTCCTGGATTTTGCCGCAGGCCTCGAAACCATCCATCACCGGCATCATCGCATCCATCAAAATCACATCCGGCTGAATGCGCCTGAGCATGACGAGAGCCTGAGCGCCGTTCTCGGCCTCCTCGACGCGGAAGCCTTCGCGCTGCAAGGTATACCGCAAGGTGCTGCGCGTGCTGCGGTCGTCGTCGACCACCAGCACCAAGGAATTCTTATCCATCGTCCGACCGCCGACGCGCGTCTCGACGAAGACCTCGGCGCTCAACAGCGCGGCAACTTCGTCATACGCTTTGCGCAAGCGCGGCAACAACGCGGCGATGTCCTCGATTTTCTGCCCCAGCGCCAATTCCTCCGCCACCTTGGCCAATTGCGCCAAAGCGACAGCGCCGAGATTGCTGCTGCTGCCCTTGATCGTATGCGCCATCGCACGCGCGGTTTCGGCGTTCTTCTCGCTCACGGCGCGCTCCAGCCGCACCAAACTTTCGGGCGTATCCTCCAGAAACGGCGCCACGGCCTGCTGCAAAGACGGCCCAAGAACCTCGCGCAAATTCTCGAAAATCGCCCGATCCAGCGGCACATCGTCCACGACTTCCGCCGCCGCCGTCGCTACCCTCGACTCCGCGCCCGACTCGACATGCTTGCCATGCAACCAGCGATTCAGCTTGCTGCGCAATTCCACCAAGGTAATCGGCTTCGCCAGATAGTCGTCCATGCCCGCCGAGAGGCATTTTTCCACATCGCCTTGCTGGGCGTTGGCGGTCATCGCCACGATAGGCGTGCGCCGCCCTTGCGTTTCTTCGAACAAGCGAATATGCGCCGTAGCTTCATAGCCATCCATCTCCGGCATGCTGCAATCCATCAGAATCAGATCGTAACGGTCGGTGTAGGCCGCCTCCATCGCCTCGCGACCGTTGACCGCCAACTCGCATTGACAGCCGTTCATCGCCAACATGCCGGCCGCCACCATCTGGTTGGTGCGGTTGTCCTCGGCCACGAGGATCCGGTATTCGCGCCCGCGCGACGACAGTTCGGGTGTTTGTTTCGCAGAGTCGCCCCGGTTCGCCGCCGCCCCCTCGTTTGCGGCCAGTAAATGGCGTAAGCATTCCTGCAGGCGATCCAATCTGAGCGGCTTATTCAGGACCACGACATCGCTCGGCGCACGCGCACCGAGCGATGTCACGCCATAACGATCCAGCATCAACAATCGAGTCTGGGCCAAACCCACATCGGCGCGGATACGCCGCGCCAACTCCAAACCGAGTTCATCCGCCATCCCGGCGTCGATGATCGCCACCGCATAGGGATGGGCGAACTGCGCCGCCCGGCTCAATTCGGCCAGTGCTTCGTCGCCGGAAATGGCCACATGGACATGCATTCCCAGTTGCGCCAAACTCTGTTGCAGAAAACTGCGCACAATCTCGCTGCTATCCATCAGCAGCACGCGCGCGCCCTGCAAGGCCGGATCCTGGAGCGTCGGGGTGCGCACCGTTCCCGGTTGGCAGCGGACGACGAACCAGAACGTCGTGCCGCGACCGAGTTGGCTGGTCAAACCGATCTCGCCCTGCATCAACTCCACCAACTGGCGGCAAATCGCCAAGCCGAGGCCGGTGCCGCCGTATTTGCGCGTGGTCGAACGCTCCGCCTGGACAAACGACTCGAACACATGCTTGGCCGCGTCCGCGCTCATGCCGATACCCGTATCGCTGACCTCGAAATGCAAACACAGCGCCGTCGCTCCGTCGCCCGTTTCTGCGGAACCGAGGGAAATACGGATCGCAATCTCGCCGCTTTCGGTGAATTTCACCGCATTGCCGATCAGATTGATCAGCACCTGGCGCAAACGCAGCGAATCGCCTTTGATGCGCTCGGGCACGTCCGGCGCCATCAGATAACCCAATTGCAAATTTTTTTGCTGCGCCGACTTGGCCAGCAACTCCATGGTCTCTTCGATCAGCTTACGCAGGCTGAATTCGACCTCCTCCAACACCAGCTTACCCGCCTCCATCTTGGAAAAGTCGAGGATATCGGTGATCAGCTCGATCAAGGCCTGCGACGAACTCCAGGCGACATCGACGCATTCTTGCTGACGCTTGGTCAGGCGCATCTCTTTCAGCATATCGAGCATGCCCACTACGCCATTCAAGGGCGTGCGCACCTCGTGACTTACGGTCGCGGCGAATTGCGACTTCATCAAGGCGGTGCGCACCGCCTCGTCGCGCGACATTTTCAACTCGGCCTCGCGCTCCTCCAGCACCTGCATCATGCGATTGAACGCAATCCCCATATTGATGATATCGCGCGGCCCCTGCGGCTTGGCGCGCAGACCCGACTCGCCGGCTTCGGCGCGACGCATCAACTCGGACAAGGCGTCCAGCGGACGTATCATGCGCCGCGTCAGCAGGCGTATCAAGCCGAGCAACACCAATGCAAACGACACCGACATCAGAATGTTGCCGATCATCAACGACGACGCCAGCCGCTGCAAGGTGCCCTTACCGAGTACGACATGCACGTTGCCCAAAAGCTGCGGTTTGCGCTCTTGCAATTCGAACGGCGATTCCGCCTCCGCCTCCTTCTGCCCGGAATACACCGGCGCCGCAAACACCCACATCTCCGCCGTTTCATGAATCAGCATCGCTTGCGCGCCGACGATGGGCGCATGCGCCGGAATCTCGAACTTCCCCGTCTTGGCTTGCGACAACAGCACTTTATGATCGGCATCGACAATTTCGACCCGCATTACGTCGGGAAACGCCAGCGTCGTCGTCACGCCATCCTTGGCGTTTTCGGCAGAACGATAAAGCAAGGCCAGCGTGCTCTGCATCGCCAAATTCGAGGAAATTTGCAGCCCTTGCTCGATCAAATACTCGCGCATGCGACGGCTGGCTTCCCAGGCATTCATCAACGCAGAAAACAACGCCAGGCAAAGAATGGCAACGGTAACCACGACGGTCAATTGCCGGCTGATGCCGGTACGTTGCAGATAATTTTTCAACATA